>JAYVOF010000066.1:0-5672 GCA_043758105.1 Rhodospirillales bacterium
ACCAGAGCACCATCGGCGAGACCATCGCGAGCCTGGATCGCGAGCTGATCGGCCTGGTGCCGGTCAAGACCCGCATCCGCGAGATCGCCGCGCTGTTGCTGGTTGAGGCCGCCCGCACCTCGATGGGTATTCAGGCCGACCCGCCGCCGCTGCACATGAGTTTCACGGGCAACCCCGGCACCGGTAAAACGACCGTGGCGCGCCGCATGGCGGATGTGCTGTTCCGGCTGAAATACATCAGGCGGAACCACGTGGTCACCGTGTCCCGTGATGACTTGGTCGGGCAGTATATCGGCCATACGGCGCCGAAGACGAAAGAGGTGTTGAAGAAAGCCATGGGCGGCGTGCTGTTTATCGATGAGGCGTACTACCTTTATCGTCCCGAAAATGAACGGGATTACGGGCAAGAGGCGATCGAAATTCTGCTGCAGATCATGGAGGACAACCGGGACGATCTGGTGGTGATCCTCGCCGGCTACAAAGACCGCATGGACACGTTCTTCAAAAGCAACCCCGGCATGTCGTCCCGCATCGCCCACCACATCGACTTTCCGGATTACGGCTCGGATGAGCTGATCCGGATTGCCGATTTGATGGCCGCCAACATGCATTACCGGTTCGACGCGGAGGGCCGGGCGGCGCTCGAGGAATATATCGGCCTGCGCATGCTGCAGCCCCGCTTCAGCAACGCGCGCTCCATCCGCAACGGCCTCGACCGCGCCCGACTCCGCCAGGCCAACCGGCTGTTCGCCGAGCGCAGCCGCTTGATGACGCGTGAGGATTTGGAGACCATCACGGCGGAAGACATCCGCGCAAGCCGAGTGTTCAATCAATAGGAGGGTGCAGTGCCGTATCGCCGGACGACGCTGTCCAAATTCATCATCGACGATCAACGCCGGACCGCCACGCCTCAGCCCGAATTGACATCGCTGCTGAACGACGTGCAGACCGCCTGCAAGCTGATCGCCGTTGCCGCCTCCAGGGGCGCACTCGCCAACACGCCGGTGGAAACCACGACCAATGCCGGGGGTGACGATCAAAAGCCGCTCGATGTCATCAGCAACGCCATCATGGTCGCCACCTGCGAGTGGGGCGGGCAGCTCGCCGGCATGGCGTCGGAGGAGATGGATGAGCCCTACCAAATCCCGGCCGAGTATCCGCGCGGCCGCTATTTGCTGGTGTTCGATCCGCTGGACGGATCCTCCAATATCGACGTCAATGTGCCGGTTGGTACGATTTTCAGCGTGCTCCGCTGTCCCGAAGGGGTGACGAGCCCGACCGCTGCCGACTTTCTACAGCCCGGCACGTCTCAGGTCGCGGCGGGCTACGCGATCTATGGACCCGTGGCGATGATGGTGCTGACCCTGGGTGCCGGCGTGCACGGCTTCACGCTGGACCGCGAGATCGGTGCCTTCGTGCTGACCCACCCCGACATCAAAATACCGGTCGAAACCCGCGAATTCGCCGTGAACGTCAGCAACGAACGCTTCTGGGAGCCCCCGGTCCGCCGCTACGTGGAAGAGTGCATCGAGGGTGCTGAAGGCCCACGCGGCGAGCAATTCAACATGCGCTGGATCGCCTCCATGGTGGCCGAAGTGCACCGTATTCTCATGCGCGGCGGCCTATTCATGTATCCCAACGGCTCCAAGGATCCGGCGCAACCGGCGCGCCTGCGTCTCCTATACGAGGCCAATCCTATGGCTATGATCGTGGAACAGGCCGGGGGACGGGCCTCCACCGGACGCGGGCGCATCCTAGACGTGCCACCCACCAGCATCCACCAGCGCGTCCCGGTCATCCTCGGCTCCCGCGGTGAGGTCGAGCGGCTGGACCGGTATCACGCCGAATACGAGCGCGGCGAGGACCCGATTTTCACCACGCCGCTATTCAACACCCGCACCCTGTTCCGCACCGCCTGACGGGATCAACCATGTCACACAAGCACCCCGTCATCGCCATCACCGGTTCGTCCGGCGCCGGGACGACGACCGTCACCAGCACGTTCGAGACCATTTTCCGCCGTGAGGGGGTGAAGGCCGCCATCATCGAGGGCGACAGCTTTCACCGCTATGACCGGGCCGAAATGCGGGCGCTGATTGCCGAGGCGAATGCACGGGGTGACACGCATGTCAGTCACTTCGGCCCGAACGTGAACCTGTTCAAAGAATTGGAATCGCTGTTCCAGACCTATGGCAAGACGGGGACGGGACGGTCGCGTAAATACCTGCATAACGAAGAAGAAGCCGCGCCTTTTCAGCAGGCACCGGGCACATTCACCGAGTGGCAGGATTTGGCGCCCGGCACCGATTTGCTGTTCTACGAGGGCCTGCATGGTGCGGTGATCCATGAGGACATCAATGTGGCCAAACACGCGGATCTGCTGGTGGGGGTGGTGCCGATCATCAACCTCGAATGGATCCAGAAGCTTCACCGCGACAAGAAGGGCCGCGGCTATTCGCACGAGGCCGTGGTGGATACGATCCTGCGCCGCATGCCGGATTACGTGAACTATATCTGCCCGCAATTCGGCCAAACCCACGTGAACTTCCAGCGCGTGCCGACGGTGGACACCTCCGACCCGTTCATCGCGCGTGATGTGCCGTCAGCCGACGAGAGCATGCTGGTGATCCGGTTTCGCAATCCGAAGGGCATCGATATGCCGTATCTGCTGTCCATGCTGGCCGACAGCTTCATGTCCCGCGCCAACACCATCGTCTGCCCCGGCAGCAAGATGCCGCTCGCGATGCAGCTGATTTTCACGCCGATGATTTTACAGCTGTTGGACCGCAAGAAACGCAGTGGCTGATCCTTCCCCCTCTCCCTCCGGGAGAGGGTCGGGGTGAGGGTGGGGTTACCGGCGCTAGCTTGGTCCCTGGAACTCCACCCTTACCCCAGCCCTCTCCCGCCAGCGGGAGAGGGGGCAAGAAAGTTACACCATGGCACTCGTCTCGATGCGGCAGCTTTTGGATCACGCGGCGGAGCACAGTTACGGTATTCCCGCGTTCAACGTAAATAACCTTGAACAGATCCAGGCCATCATGCAGGCCGCGGACGCTTGTGATAGCCCGGTCATCCTGCAAGGCTCGGCCGGTGCCCGGAAATATGCTGGTGAGGCATTCCTGCGTCATTTGATCGAGGCCGCGGTCGAGACCTATCCGCACATTCCCATCGTTATGCATCAGGACCACGGCGGCAGCCCGGCCATCTGCCAGCGCTCCATCCGCTCTGGCTTCACCAGCGTTATGATGGACGGCTCGTTGCAGGAGGACATGAAGACTCCGGCCTCCTACGAATACAACGTGGCCACCACGAAACAGGTGGTCGAGCTGGCCCACGCCGTGGGCGTCAGCGTCGAGGGTGAGCTCGGCTGCCTCGGCTCGCTTGAAACCGGTGAGGCCGGGGAGGAGGACGGTTCGGGGGCCGAGGGCGTGCTGAGCCACGACCAACTGCTGACCGATCCCGAACAGGCCGCCGATTTCGTCCGCGCCACCGGTGTCGATGCGCTGGCGATCGCCATCGGCACCAGCCACGGTGCCTATAAATTCAGCCGCAAGCCCACCGGCGACATCCTCGCCATTGGACGCATCAAGGAAATCCACGCCCGTATTCCGACCACCCATTTGGTCATGCACGGCTCGTCGTCGGTGCCGCAAGAGTGGTTGGACGTGATCCGCGCGTATGGCGGCCAGATCAAGGAGACCTACGGCGTGCCGGTCGAAGAGATCCAGGAGGGCATCCGCTACGGCGTCCGCAAGATCAACATCGACACCGACATCCGCCTCGCCATGACCGGGGCCATGCGCCGGCTGATGGCGCAAAAGCCGGACGAATTCGACCCGCGCAAATTCTTCTCCGCCGCCCTGGTCGCGGTGCGGGACATTTGCGTCGCGCGGTTCGAGGCGTTCGGTTGTGCCGGGCAGGCGGGGCTGATCAAGCCGATCCCGCTGGACCGGATGGTAGAACGTTATGCGAAGGGTGAGCTCAGCGCTGTAATCCATTGAAGGCGCTCATCTTCGACGTGGACGGCACCCTCGCTGAAACCGAGGAGCTGCACCGGGCCGCGTTCAACCAGGCGTTCGTGGCGGCCGGTCTGGATTGGCATTGGGACCGGACCCTTTATGCTGAATTGCTGGCTGTGACCGGCGGCAAGGAGCGCATCCGCTTCGCCATCGATCGCGGGGCGCGCCCGGCGTTGGACGCGTCCGCCATCGCCGGGCTGCATGCGGCCAAAACGCAGCACTACACCGGCGGGATCGCCAGCGTGGCGCTGCGTCCCGGAATCCATCGGCTGCTGGACGCGGCGGCGGCGGCGGGTATGACGCTGGCCATCGCTACCACCACAAGTCCGGCCAACGTGGACGCCCTGCTGCGCGCGACGTTGGGGCCGGACGGGCCCGCACGCTTCGCCGTCATCGCCGCCGGGGATTGCGTGCCGGCCAAGAAGCCAGCACCCGACATATATAGATACGCATTGGACCGCCTCGGCCTCTCTGGTAGCGAATGCCTTGCGATCGAAGACACCATTCAGGGTCTGAAAGCGGCGCGCGGGGCAGGGGTCCCCACGATCATCACCCGCAGCGTTTATGGCGGGCAAGACGGCTTCGAGGCTGCCGCGGCGGTGCTGGACGATTTGGGCGCGGTCAGCTTGGATGAACTCCGCCGCGTTCACTCGTCCAGCCGGTAGCCGACCCCCACGTTCAGCGTCACCTTCGACTGGGACATATCGGGCGGGAACGGCGGCACGCGGGCACCGCGCACCATGCTGAGCGCCGCCTGATCCAACATGTCGGAGCCGCTGCCGCGCAGCACTTCGGGTGCCACGATATCGCCCGCTGCTGTCACGGTGATGCGAAGCGTGACCTGCCCCTCCGCGTGCCGCTGCCGCGCGGCCTCCGGATAGTGCTTATGGGATTGGATCCAGGCCATCAGCCCCCCTCGCCACGATCCGCTGACGGCCAAAACCGGTGCGGCCACCGGTGGTGGGAGACCGAAGACAAAGGCCGGGGCGGAAAGGACCGGAGCAGACGGTGCCAGGTTTGGCGCGGGCGAAGGGAGGAAGGCGGTTGCGGTGTGGGCCGGAACGGGACGCGGAACCACGGGCGGTGTCACGCGCGGCGGCAGAGGCCGGGTCACCATTTGCGGTGCCGGCGGCGTCACCCTAGGCGCGGGGATAAGAAGCGGAAGCTCTGGCGGTCGTGCCGTCTCCACGGGCGCTGCCACCGGCTCTGGGGGCGGGAGGGCACGGGGTGCCGGTTCGGCCGCTTGCGGTTCGGCCGCTGGGGGCTCGGCCATCGCCTCGAACACCATATCGACCGTCGCCGGCGGGATTTCCGGCAATAATGCAGCGTGCGTGAGATATCCAATCAGCGCCACCGCACCGGCATGCAGCAGCACGGACGGCGTCAGGCGCGCCCATAGCCCGGGCCGCCCCGGATCGGACAGCCGATAGCTCGATGGTGCGATCGATAGCGGCACCGTCAAATCTCCCTGACAGCCCACCCCGGTCATGCCGTTTAGATCCATTACTGCTACCATAGCGCGTGCGGGCCGATGTTCTAGCCTGTCCCCCTGCGAAATACCGCATTGCTCTGGAAGGCGGATACGGTAGGCTTATCTATGGTTTATCCAGTCCTGCGTCGCGCGCTGTTGGCGGCCCCGCTTTTCTTCGCGGC
>JAYVOF010000067.1:0-5663 GCA_043758105.1 Rhodospirillales bacterium
ATATGGTCATGGCCTGAGTCTAGACGGGTTTATCCGGGTCCGAAAGCATGACCTAGCGTCCGGCCCGCGCCTCGGTCACGATTTTCTGCAAATCCCCGAGCTCGATCGCGCCAGAGATCAAATGCTGGCCGACAATCAGCGCCGGGGTGCCTTGAATGCCGAGCTGGTCCGCGAGGCTCATGTTGGCGGCCAGGCGGCGCTTGATCGCTGGGTCGTCCATGTCGCGCAGGATGCGGTTGCCGTCGAGCCCCAGGCGGTCGGCCTCGGCGCGGATACTATCCCGGGTGGACGGGGCGGCGCTGTGCATGATCGCGTGCTGCAGCTTGAAATACCCTCCCTGCCGCTGGGCCGCCAGCAGCGCCTGGCTTTCGAGCTGGCTGGTGTTCCCCAAGATCGGAATATCCTTATCCACCAGGCGGATGCCGGGATCGAGCCGCAGCAGCTCGGCCTCTGCCGGGAGCATGCGGCGGCAATAGGGGCAGCGTGTGTCATAGAAATTGACGATCGTGATGTCGCCGATCGGATTACCGGCGACGGGATCGGCCGGATCCACCAGCTTACCGCCCATCATCGCCAGCGTGTTGCGGGTGGCGGCGTCTTGCTGTTTGACGTCATCGGCCTCGAGATTCTTCAGCGCCTCCCGCAGGATGGACGGGTCGGAACGTAGCGTGTCCCGCAGCACCGTGATCACCTCCCGCCGCTGCGCGTCCGACAGCGCTTGCGCGTCCGCCGGGGAGGTCACCAACACGGCGAGGATCAGCAGCAGGCAGGCGCGCATCGTTTTCTCACATCGGACTTGAAGCCGCTGTCGTAGCGGATTCAGCGCATCAGGGCAAAGCTGGTCGGTTGCTGGGGCGGGCGTACGCGGCTATGGCACGGTTCGATACATATTAAGGATGGCGCGGGTGCAGCACGGGACGAAGACGGCCACACGCGTGCGGGCTGCGGTGTTGGCCGCCTCCTTGGTGTCCCAGACGGCGTGCTCGGCCGTGGGATCGGTCACGAACACCTTCTTCGGCGGCGGCACCCCGGCGGGGGAGGCGAAGCGGCTCACGGGGTTCATCGGCGGCGTGGTGGCGGACGAGCCGCGGGCGGCGCTGGCGGGGCGGGACGTGCTGGCGCTGGGCGGGTCGGCGGCGGATGCGGCCGTGGTCGTGGCGTTCATGCTGGCCGTGACCCTGCCGTCCCGCGCCGGGCTGGGCGGGGGGGGCGCCTGCGTCGCCTACGATCCGCGCCGTGAGGGACCGGGGCAGGGCGCGCCGGAGGCGGTGATGTTCACCCCCGTGCCCGGCACCGGCAGCGGCGGCGACCGCCCGGCCGCGGTGCCGATGCTGGCGCGCGGGATGTTCGCGCTGCATGCCCGCTATGGCACGCAACCGTTCGAAAGCCTGGTGACGTCGGCCGAGCAACTCGCCCGATTTGGCGCGCCCCCATCCCGGGCGTTGCTGCGGGACCTCGCGGTCGTGCAAGGGCCGCTGGCGGCGGATCCGAACGCGCGCGGCATCTTTTTCCCCAACGGGGCGGCGCTGACGGAGGCGGGCACGCTGCAGCAGGCCGATCTGGGCGCGACGCTGGCGCAGCTCCGAACGGCCGGGGTGGGCGATCTGTATCAGGGGGCGCTGGCCCGGCGGTTTCAGGACGCGGCACGGGTCGCCGGCGGCAACCTGACCGGGGATGATTTGCGCGGCGCGCTGCCGCGGATCGTGGCCCCGCTGGTGGTGCGGGCCGGGCTGGACAGCGTGGCGTTCACCCCGCCGCCGGCCGATGGCGGGCTGGCGGCGGCGGCGGCGCTGCAGGTGTTGGAGGGGCGTCCGGGGGATGTGGCCGGGGCGCAAGCGCGGGCGCTGGGCACCGTCGCGGCCTGGCGGCTGACCGGGGGCGATCCGGCTGCGGTGCTGGCGGCCGGCGGCTCGGGGTCCGTGCCGGCGTTGCCCGCGTCCACCGGGTTCGTGGTGGTGGACCGTGCGGGGCGGAGCGTCGCCTGTGCGTTGACGATGAACAATTTGTTCGGCACCGGGCGGGTGGCACCTGGCACCGGGATGGTGCTGGCAGCGTCACCGCGGGCCGAAACCCCGCCATTGCTGGCGGCCGGCATCGTATGGAACGTGAATACGCGGCAATTCCGCGCGGCCGCCACGGGCACGGGCCAGGAGGGCGCGGCATTGGCACTGGCCGCTAGCCTCGAGTCGGCGCTGCATGGCCAGGCCGCGTCCCTCCCCGTCCAGGTGCCGGAACCGGGGCGGGCCAATTTCATTTCCTGCGCCCGCTATCTGCCGGGGCATGAGGATCAATGCAGCTGGACCAACGATCCACGGGGCAGCGGCTTGGCGGTGGGCAGCAATTAAAAAGCGTGCTACTTTAATGTGATATTGGTCGCGGGGTTGTGTTGGCATTGTTTCGTATCCTGTCCTGCCTGGCCGTTGGCGCGGCGACCCTTGGTGTTGCCATGGCACCGGCGCGCGCAGCCGAGCCTGATTTGCTGGTGGTGGGGCTCGGTGGCACGGACATCGTGCGGAATTACAAGCCGGCGGCCGAAGTGCGGCTGGAATACCGTCCCGCCTGGTCGCTCATCCCGGCGGTCGAGCCGCTGTTTCAGGTCAAACCCTGGATCGGGATCGAGGCGTCCACCCGTGGCGCGGTTTGGGGCGGCGGCGGGATTTTGATCGACGTGCCGGTCGGTGATTTCGTGCTCACACCGTCTTTCGGCGTCGGCGGCTATGAGCAGGGCACGGGCAAGGCGCTCGGCTCGGTGATTGAATTCCGCTCGCAGTTCGAGGCGGGATATGTGTTCGGGGACGCGTCGCGCGTGACGGTGGCGTTCAGCCATATTTCCAACGCGGGCATCACCAAGCGTAACCCGGGGACCGAGGCGCTGGTGATCCAATACGCGCTGCCGATCGGGCGCCTATTCGGCTACTGAAATGCTGAAAATCGGGCGGGGTGCCGCGGCGCCGCCGTTCATGGTGATGGACGTGATCGCCGCCGCCAACGCGCAACAGGCCGCGTTGCCGCCGGGCGCCCCGCACGTGATCCGGATGGAGGTCGGCCAGCCCGGCACCGGCGCCCCCTCCGGCGCGATGGCGGCGGTGATGGCGGCGCTGCGGGGCGGCGGCTCGCTGGGTTATACCGAGGCGCTGGGCCGGCCGAGTCTCCGCGCCCGGATCGCCCGGCATTATCAGGATTGGTATGGCGTTGCGGTCGATCCGGCGCGGATTGCAGTGACCATGGGGGCTAGCGGGGCGTTCCCGCTGGCGTTCCTGGCCGCGTTCAACCAGGGCGATCGCGTGGCGCTGGCCGCACCGTATTACCCGCCCTATGTCAACGTCCTGACCGCCCTCGGTTTGCAGCCCGTGATCGTCGAGACCGGCGCGGAGACACGGTATCAGCCGACGGTCGCTATGCTGGACCGGCTGGATCCGGCGCCGGACGGCCTGATTATCGCCAGTCCCTGCAACCCCGCCGGAACCATGCTGTCCCCGGGTGAGCTGGCGGAGATCGCCGCCTGGTGCGATCATCGCGGCGTGCGGCTGGTGTCGGACGAGATCTATCACGGCCTGCACTATGCCCGCGCGATCGCGACGGCGGCGGCGTTCAGCCCGCACGCGATCGTGGTGAATAGCTTTTCCAAATATTTCAGCATGACCGGCTGGCGCGTCGGCTGGTTGTTGTTGCCGGACGCGCTGGTCCGGCCGGTGGAGTGCCTGGCGCAGAACATGTTCATCTCGGCCCCGCACGTCTCGCAGATCGCGGCGGAGGCGGCGTTCGATTGCGCGGCGGAGCTGGACGAGAACGTGGCCCGCTACCGCCGCTCCCGCGATTATTTGCTGGCGGCGTTGCCGGGCGCCGGGTTCCCGGAGATCGCGGCGGCGGATGGGGCGTTTTACTTGTATGCCGATATCGGCGCCCGGACGAATGACAGCGCGGCGTTCTGTGCGCGCATGCTGCGGGAGGTGGGGGTGGCGGCGTCTTCCGGCCTGGACTTCGATAGCGCCCGGGGCAGCCGGACGATGCGGTTCAGCTATTGCGGGCCGGAGGCCGACATGATCGAGGGGGCGCGGCGGCTTGGGAGGTTTAGCCCATCGTTATAGGAAGGTTGGAACCCATTGCTTTTTACCGGGACACCGATGGGTTTTGTTTATTCTACGGTGGTTCAGCCCATTGTTTGTATTGTTCCGGAAGCGGTGGGCTGAAGCCCCCCCAACTTAGGTTTTGACGGCCGATCTGCGGGGTGACTGTTCCGTTCGCGCTCATTGCGGCGCGGTCGCGGAGGGTGGCGATGTCGGCGGGGGTGCGGCGCTTCCAGATGTAGGCGCGGGATTGGTAGGCGACGCCGAGGTCGCGGGCGATTTCTTCGATGATGTCGTCGATGGGCCGGGTGCGGAGGTCGCGATCTAGGCCGTCGTCATCGAGGCGTTCGTGCAGCTCGTTGTAGAGGATTTGGGCGTCGGTGGCGGGTGCGCGCCTGGCTTCAATGGCGTCTTCGACGCCGCGGATTATTTTCTCGCGGGCTTGGGTGCGTTCGACGGCGGGGCGTGCGGTTTTGGGTGGGTTGGTGGCGATGTGGCGGGCCAGCGCGATGGTGCGGCGGATGGTGCGGGCGATGCGGTCGAAGGGGATTGTCGGGTCGGATTCGGGATTTTTGGCCGCGCGTTCTTGGAGTTGGCGGGCGAGGCCTGCGCCGATGTCGATGAGGTCGCGGAGGATGGCGCCGAAGTAGGCGTCATTATCCTGGTGTGAGGCGGGTTGTGTTTGGGAAGGGGTGGGGGTGGAATCCATTTCGGGAGGATAGGAACATATTCAGAAGGAGAGGTCAAGGGTTTCGATTGAGGCTTTCGGGATTAGGGCCTGGGCGTTTTTGGTTGTTGGGCCGGAGGTGTGATCGCCCGCGGCGGAAAGCGATGGGTTTCGCCTATGCGAAATAGCGCCTGCCCGCCGTCAGGGCCGCCCGGGGCCGAACACGGCAAGGACACGCAAATCCCCGGCGGTGGCGCTCTCGCCCGTGTCCGGGTCAATTCGGTAGATGACCCGGTATTCGGAGACCACCAGTTGATAACGCTTGGGGTGGCCCTCGATAGGCGTGCCGATATACGGGTAGGTCCGCAACCGTTTCCGGCTGTCCCGTAAAGCTTCCCAGCGCGCCCGCCCATTCGCTCCTGACCCGCGTTGCGTGAGCCAGGCCCGCGCCTGCCGTAACGCCTCCAAAGCATCCGGTGTCGTCGTGACGCGACGCGCCATGCAGGCCTGTTAACGGTGAGCCGGGCCGTTTCGGGGGGAAGGAAGCGGGGTGCCGGGGTTGTGGTCCAGTGCGTCTAGCCACGCCTCGACCTCATCATCCTCGATGCCGAGCCCGGCGTCGATGTCGGCTTCGGCTTTCGCGATGATGGCTTCTTCGCGCTTGATGCGGGAATGCCGGGCGGCATCCGCCTCAGGCTGATGGGGCGGAAATTGCGGTTTAAGGGAACCGGTGGGGTTGGTCATGGCCGGAAGATAGGACTCTTCAGGCAAGGATTCCATCCTAACGTCGGCGATCGGACCGTTTGGGGTCCAGCCATCCTGGCGAGCGGGCTGAGTGTCCGTCCCGAAACTTGTTGAATCCGAGGAATCGGATGTGATTCAAGGATGGTCGCTCGTCAGGAGAGACCGTCGATGTGGACCGCTGAGAA
>JAYVOF010000068.1:0-15416 GCA_043758105.1 Rhodospirillales bacterium
TCCCTCCGGAAGAGGGCCGGGGTGAGGGAGGCAACCAGCGCAACCGTCAACGTGTGGTGAGCTGGCGTTAAGCCGCTAGGATCCAGCCTGGCTATTTCCCTCACCCCGGCCCTCTCGCGGAGGGCGAGCGGGAAGAAGAATTGTGTTGGCTCGCGTGGGATCGGCCTCCCGCGCCAACAGCTCGCGCTTCCGCTCCACGCCCCATCGATACCCCGACAGCGCCCCATCCGTCCGAACCACCCGGTGGCACGGGATCGCCACCGCGAGCGCATTGGCGGCGCACGCCCCCGCCACCGCCCGCACCGCCGCCGGCTGACCCACCGATACGGCAATGCCGGCATAACTGACCGTCGTTCCAGCCGGAATACGCCGCAGCGCCTGCCAGACTTTTTGCTGAAACGCCGTGCCCCCGATATCGAGCGGCAAATCATGCGTGCGCCCCGGGGCCTCCACGACGCCGACCACCTGCGCCACGTAACGGTCGAATGCCGCATCCCCGCCGCTCAGTTCCGCCGCGGCAAACCGGTCTTGCAACTCCCGCAGCAACTCCTCCGCGTCGTCGCCGAGCAGGATGGCGCAAATGCCCTTATCCGTCGCGGCCACCAGCACCTGACCGAGGCTGCAGGGACCCAGCGCGAACCGGATTCGCATACCGGTACCCCGCTTGCGATAGGTGGTGGGTGTCATGCCGAGCCGGGCCGTGGAGTTTTCATAAAACCGGCTGCTGGCATTATACCCGGCCGCATAGATCGCCTCCGTCACGGTCCCGGCGGTGCGGAGGCCGTCCGCGATACACTGCGCCTGGTGGGCGGCGCCATAGGATTTGGGCGTGACGCCGGTAATCCGTTTGAACAGGCGGTGGAAATAATGCGGGCTGAGCCCGGCGGCGGCGGCAAGCGCCGACAGGGACGGCAGCATCTCACTGCTCTCGATCAACCGGCAGGACCGTTCCACCGCTTGCGCGTGCCGCACGGCCTGGCTCGGCTCGTTCGGGCGGCAGCGCTTGCAGGGGCGGAACCCGGCGCGCTCCGCATCGGCGCAGCTGGCGTGAACGCTGATATTCTCCCGCCGGGCCGGGCGGGCAGCACAAGACGGGCGGCAATACACCCCCGTCGTGCGCACCGCGTAAAAGAACTGGCCGTCCCCGGCCGGGTCGCGCCGGCGGATCGCGTCGAATTTGGCGTCGTCCAAGGTCACACTCATCGGGCCCTCCTCGTCTTCGGCATAGTGACGCCGGGAACCGATCGCTCACACCCCGGGCCTTGCTGCCGAATTCACGCCGTCATGAGGCGACTTCGAGCACGTGGATGCTGAACAGCTGCGCCGGGTCCGCCAGCACCGCGACCGATCGATACCCGGCGGCCTCGGCCAGCCCGGCGAAAGCACTCACCGAATATTTATAGGAGTTTTCGGTATGGATCGATTCGCCGGCGCGGAATTCGAAGCGTTCATCACCCACCCAGACCGATTGGGTCGCCCGGCTCACGAGATGCATCTCGACCCGGCTCGCCTCCGCGTTCCACCGCGCCTCATGCCCGAACGCCGCCAGATCGAAATCGCCGTCGAGCTCACGGTTGATCCGCGTCAGGAGATTGAGGTTGAATGCTGCCGTGACGCCGGACGCATCGTCATAGGCGGCCTCCAGCACCGCACGCTCCTTCGGTAGGTCCACCCCGACGATCATCATGGAGCGCGGTCCCAACAGCCGGGCGGTGCTCTGTAGAAAGATCTTTGCCTCATCCGGGGTGAAATTGCCGATGGTGGAGCCCGGGAAAAACCCCGCCAGACGACGCGGCCGCCGGTCCGCGAGGTGAGGCAGGGCGAACCGGTTGGTATAGTCGGCGCAGACCGGGACGATGCGGAGCGACGGGAAATCGGCCGCCAGCCCCGACGCGGCGGCGAGCAAATGCGCCCGCGAAATATCGACCGGCACATACACCGCCGGATGCCGCAACGCCGCCAGCAACAGCCGGATCTTCACCCCCGCGCCGGATCCGAACTCCACGAGGCCAGCATGGGTGCCCACCAGATCAGCAATTTCCGCCGCATGGGTGGCCAAAAGCGCGCATTCGGTCCGGGTCGGATAATACTCCGGCAGATCGCAAATTCGGTCGAACAGCAACGAACCCGCGCTGTCATAGAAGAACTTGCTCGGCAAGGTCTTCGGTGTGCCGCTCAGGCCGTGCAGCACGGCGGTCCGAAATTCGGTGACTGTCGGCTCGAGGTCATGCAGACGATCGAGTGAATGCGCGTAGCTCATACATCCCTCGCAAGGCGGAAGCCGGAGAATTGCCACCGCGCGGAGGGTGGGAAGAAATTGCGGTAGGTCGGGCGGTCATGGCCCAGGGCGGTGGCGCAGGAGCGGCCGCGCAGCACCATCTGATTGATCATGAACTTGCCGTTGTATTCACCAAGCGCCCCGGCGGCCGGGCGATAGCCGGGGTAGGGACTATAGGGGCTGGCGGTCCATTCCCACACATCCTGCCGGATTCCGGGCCGCAACGGGCGCGGATGCGGCTGTCGTCCAGGGCGCGCGGTCTCATCCGGATGCAAGTGTGCGGCGACCTCCCACTCGAATTCGGTCGGCAGACGGCCCCCCGCCCATTCGGCATAGGCCGCGGCCTCGTAGAAGCTCAAATGGCACACCGGCTCATCATCCTGAACCGGGAGCAGGCCGTGCAGCGTATAGGTATCCCAGCCGTCCGCGCCGGGCTGCCAGTAAAATGGGGCGTCCCACTGCGCCGCTTGGGCCATCGCCCACCCCTCCGACAGCCACAGACTCGCCCGCCGATACCCGCCGTCGTCGATGAACGCCTGGAACTCGGCATTGCTCACCGGGCGGTCCGCGATCTCACAGTCACGCAGCAGCGCCGGATGGGCCGGACCCTCGTTATCGAACGCAAATGAGGGGTGGCGATGGCCGATCTGATGGATTCCGCCCGGAATGCGCCAAACGCCCGGGCGGGGCAGAACCTGCACCGGTGCCCGGGCGGGTGCGGGTGCGGGTGCGGGCAGGTAAACCGGGGCGAGCGGCGACAAGCTAAAGGCGTGCTTGATATCGGTCAGTAGCAATTCCTGATGCTGCTGCTCGTGATGCAGCCCCATGATGGCCAGGTTTTCCACCGCCTCGCTACACCCGTCCAATAGACGCAGCATGGCGGCATCCACATGGTGGCGATACTCGCCGACCGCCGCAGCACCCGGACGGCTGAGAATGCCGCGGGAGGGGCGGGGGTGCCGGGGACCGACGGCCTCGTAATACGAGTTGAACACGTAATCGAACGCCGGGTCGAACACCCGGTAGCCCGGCAGATGCGGCTTCAGCAGGAAGGTTTCGAAGAACCAGGTCGTATGCGCGCGGTGCCATTTCGCCGGGCTCGCATCCGGCATGGATTGGATGGTCTGGTCTTCGGCCGAGAGCGGCGCTGCCAACGCCTCGGTCTCATCACGAACCCTTCGATAGTGAACGGCAGCGGACCCGGGGGCGGGTGGCGATTCTGGTGCCACGGATCGGAGGATGGTGCTCGACATACGGGGCGGCCTCTATGCTACCGGGGGGCTATCCGGCCTAATGTAGCGCCCGCGGTGCCGGTTTCATCGGGCGAGGCTGGTTTCCCCGGCCTGGGATCCATCCTATCCTCCGGCGGATGCAGGCCATCCCCCTCGGCTCCCAACGTCATTTATTTGATATACCGCGTGATATCAGCTACTTGGACTCCGCCGCATGGGGGCCGTTGCCCGATCCGGTGCGCGAAGCCGGGGAGGCCGGGATTTTATCCAAGACCCGGCCCTGGGCGCATTCCCGCGACGATGACGCGATTTGGACCGGGCGGGCCCGGGCCGCCGCCGCCCGGCTCGTAGGGGCCGCCCCGGATGATATCGCCATCGTGGGCTCCGTCAGTCACGCCATCGCAACCGCTGCGCGCAACCTCACGGTCGTGCCCGGCGGCCGCATCCTCCGCGTCGCGGACGAATTTCCCTCGATGTGCTTCGCCTGGGACCGGCTGGCGGCGGAGCGGGGTTTGGCGGTCGAGATCGTGCCGCATCCGGACGACGGCGATTGGACGGCGGCGCTGGAGGCGGCGATCACCCGGCCCGGCGCACCGCCCTTGGCCATCGCGACGCTCACGCCGCTGCACTGGTCGGATGGGGCGGTCATCGATTTGGAGCGGCTGGCACCCCTCGTGCATGCCCAAGGTGCCGCGCTGGTGGTGGATGCGACGCAGGCGGCCGGCGCCATGCCGGTGGATGTGGCCCGGATCAAGCCGGATTTCCTGGCGTTTCCCACCTATAAATGGCTGCTGGGCCCGTTTGGCCTCGCCTTCCTCTACGCCGCGCCGCATCGCCAGGACGGGATGCCGCTCGAGGAGAACAGCGGCAACCGTTCAGCCACCGGCGCAGGGCGCTATGATAAGGGCGAGCTGAATGACCCGGTGGCCCTCCGCATGGCCGCGTCCGGCATGGAGCTGATCGAGGAGTGGGGCGCTCCGGCCATCTCGGCGCGGTTGCGGATGCTCACGGATCGTGTGGCCGACGGTGCCGCGGCGCTGGGATTGTCAGTGCCTCCCCGCCCGCTCCGCGTCCCGCACATCCTGGGCCTTCGCCGTCCGGGCGGTCTGCCGGAGGGTTTGATCGAACGGCTCCGTGCCGATGGCGTGTTCGCAAGCCTCCGTCTCGGTGCCCTACGCCTCAGTCCGCATGTGTGGGCGGATGAGGCCGATGTGGATCGGTGCCTGGCCGCGCTGGGTTCGGCCCTCGATTAACGAAACCGCGCCATCCGGAACGGGGCCGGGTCCACGACCGGTGGGGCGCCGGTGACGATGTCCGCCATGAGCCGCCCCGCGGCCGGGCCGATGCCGAAGCCGTGGCCGGAGAAGCCGCTGGCGAGGTAAAAGCCGGGCAGGGCGCTCACCTGGTCGATCACCGGCACCCCGTCGGGCGTGACATCGATCATGCCGCCCCATGTGGCCGTCACCTGCATCGGGGCGAAGCCGGGGAAGGCGCGGATCAGCGCGGCGCGGCCCTGGGCCAGATTGGCCGGGTTGGGGGTGGGGTTTAGGATGCGCGTCGCCTCGAACGGGGTCGGTTCGTCCAGCGCCCAGCGCCGCGGCATGCGCCACTCGGCGGCAAAGGCGCGGGGGCTGAAGCGGAGCCGCAATTCGCGCCATTCCCGGACCAATGCCGGGGCGAAGCGGCGGAATTGGCGGAAGCTTTCGGGGGTGATCAGCGTCTCGGTCGCATTGCGCTGCGCGATGGTATAGCCGCCATCCTGCCGCCGCCGGAATGCGAAGCGGCTGCCGCCGACGGAGGGGGCGGGCCCGTCCAAGGGGGCAGTACGCATGACGGAGCCGAGGACCGTCAGTTGCGGGAAATCGACTCCGTTATTGCCGCAAAACAGGCGGGACCACGCGCCGCCGGCGAGCACGGCCGCGTCACAGCCGATGGTGCCCCGCTCGGTCACCACGCCGCGGACCCGGCCCGCCATGAGATCCAGGCCCCGCGCCGCGCAGCCCTCCAGGATCGTGACGCCGAGCCGCCGGGCCGCCGCCGCCAGTGCCGCGACCGCCCGGGACGGCTCGGCCCGTCCATCCGCCGGCGTAAACAGCGCGCCCGCCCAACGCCGCCCGCTTTCGGGTAGCAGCCGGGCCGTCTCGTCCGCATTCAGCAGGCGGGAGCTAAGTTGATAGTCCCGCGCCGTCTCCAGCCACGCGGCATGGGCGTCCATTTCGGCCGCGGTCTCACACACCAGCACGGACCCGGCGCGGTGAAACCCGACCTCCGGCCCCATTTCCTCCCACATGCGCACGCCGAGTGCGGCGAGCGGCACCTCCGCCAAATCTCGCCCGGCGGTGCGGCACCAGCCCCAATTGCGGCTGGATTGTTCGGCGGCGATGCGGCCCTTTTCCAGCAGCGTCACCGCCACGCCCTGATGCGCCAGCGCCAGCGCCGTGCCGACTCCGATGACGCCGCCGCCGATCACCACCACGCCGGTGGTCAGGGGCAATTTCTGGTTCGAGAAGGGGCTAGGGTCCGTTTCAATCATGCTTCGATGAGGCCGCGCGGTTTTAAGACCAGTATCGCGGCGCGCGGCCTCACGAAAGGCTAGGGCACACGCTAACCGCGGTAGCGCCGCCGGAATGCGCCGAACCCCAGCAGAGTGAAACCCAGCACCGCCATCGACGCCGGTTCGGGCACGGCGAAAACGCGGGTGACCGTGACGGTCGAGAGGCCGTCCGGCGGCGTCGGCGTGAAGAAGTAATTTTCCGTGGTGATGGAGGTCTGGGTGTATCCGAGCTGGTTGAATGCCGGCGTGCTCGTAAAATTCGTGATTTGAAGATAAAAATCGTCGCTTTGCGGAAGGAACGAAATAACGCCAGCACCGTTTTGCACGCCGCCGACGAACAGCTCGTTGGCACTCGTCCCGGTCGGCGAAAAGCTGAATGAAAGCGCAGAGCCCAATGTGATATTCAGGGTTTTCAATGTGATCCCGGCCGTCTGGTCGGTATAGGTCAGTGTCGGATCGAATGTGATGGTGAATGATCCCGTCACTGGGGTCACTGGCGCGGGTTGGCCAAATACTGACGTAAAGCCCTTGGCACTGAACAAGACATTATTGGTGATCGGCGCCGCCTTCACTTGAAGTGTTGCACCCATCATTATGGCTGGTATGGTCAACATCAATTTTGATATGCGCATGATAGACCTCACTCTATGTAATACCAGAGGCTGCATTCACTGATGTGTACCCGTCATCGCGAGCCGTTTGGCGTGCCACGGGCGCGCTTGTCGCCCCTGGATTGCTTCGCCAAGGGGCTCGCAATGACGGTGTTAGGCACAAATCAGCTCACTCGGCCTTTGGTATAAGTTTCGAACTCTGGCTTCGCGCTGGAACACCCCCACCTGCCAAACCGAAACAGAAAGTATTTATTTGTTAGATTTCGGTCAATTAAACTTCCGCCCTAAGACGTATGATTCAAGTATCGTTACAGTCCTAAGACTGGCTTAGGACCGGCTTAAGACCTCTCGGCGCGCTTCACGTCCTGCCACAGCGCCTCCAATGCGGGCAACCCGGTCTCGGCGGGCGTGGCGCCCTGCGCGGCCAGATGGTCCTCCATCGCTTGAAAACGCCGGGTGAACTTGGCGTTGCCCTGGCGCAGGCACGCCTCCGGATCGAGGCCCAGTTTCCGCGCCAAATTCGCAGCCACGAACAGCACGTCACCCATTTCATCGGTCAGCCGCGCCGGGTCGGCACCGGCAAGCTCGGCCCGCAACTCGTCCAGCTCCTCTTGCATCTTGTCCAACACCGACGCCGCGTCCGGCCAATCGAAGCCCACCCGCCCGGCGCGCTTGGTGAGTTTCAACGCATGGGTCAGGGCAGGGAGTCCGGACGGGATGCCCGCCAGCGCGCCGCTCTGCTGCCGCGCCCGGCGCTCGGCCTGTTTATGGTCCTCCCACCGCGCTGGTACGTCCGCAACCACGGCGGCGGCGAACACATGCGGGTGCCGGCGGACCATCTTATCTGCGATGGCCCGGGCGACGGCGGCGAAGTCGAACGCGCCAGCCTCTTCGGCCATGCGGGCGTGATAAACGACTTGGAACAGCAAATCGCCGAGTTCATCCGGCAGCGCCGCCATATCTTCGGCCGCGATCGCATCCGCGACCTCATACGCCTCTTCGACCGTGTAGGGCGCAATGCTGGCGAAATCCTGCACCTGGTCCCACGGGCACCCGGTCTCTGGATGCCGGAGCGCCGCCATGACGTCCAACAGCCGGGTCAGCTCGCGCGCAGCTTCCGATATCTCAGTCCGATAATGCATATTATGGAAACTCCAGTATGAGGCCGTCATACGCGGGCTCTACACCTTCCGGCAGTTTCTTCTTCAGCCACGCCCAGTCGATGTCCCAGCCCATATGCGTCAGCACCGTCCGCCGCGGCCGCACCCGCTCCCGCCAGGCCAGCACCTGGTCCAGATTCGAGTGGGTGTGATGCGCCTTGCGCTGAAAGCAATCGACCACCCAAGTGTCCACACCGGCCAAGGTATCGAGCGCCGCATTCGTCAGTTTCGCCACGTCCGTCGAATAGCCGAACGGGCCGATCCGCACGCCGAGGGTTGGCATATATCCGTGGTCCTGCTCGAACGTCTGTATCTGCAGGCCCGCCGCCTCGATCGTGTCCCCGGCCGTCAACTCCCGCGCCACCAGCACCGGGCGAAAGAACATCGGGCCCTGCCAGGGCTTGAACGCGTAGTCGAAGCGTCCGACCAACTCGTCATGCGTGCGGGGCGTCATCCAGGCGTCGATCGGGCGCCCAATCAGCCGGTTGAGGATGCGCACGTCGTCCATGCCCAGCACGTGGTCCGCGTGCGCGTGCGTGAACAGGATCGCATCCACCAGCGGCACTCCGCAGGCCAGCAGCTGCGCCCGCATATCGGGCGACGTATCCACCAGCAACCGTTCCCCAGTGCCGCTTTGGATCACGATGCTGGACCGCGTGCGGCGGTTGCGCGGTTCCGCTGGGTCGCAGGCGCCCCAATCGCCGCGCCCGTCCGGACCACCCAGCTGCGGCACCCCGGCCGAGCCGCCACAGCCCAGGATCGTGACCTTCATGCGGTGCGGGAAAACAGCCGGCGGAAATTCTCCGTCGTCTGCGCCGCCAGCGCCGCTTGTGTCACACCACGCAGCGCCGCCAACGCCCCGGCGGTATGCGCGACATAGCCCGGCTCGTTCCGCTTTCCGCGCTTGGGCACCGGCGCCAGGAACGGTGCATCCGTCTCGACCAAAAGGCGGTCCAGGGGAACATCGCGCGCAATGGCTTGATTTTCCAACGATTTCGGGAAAGTGAGAATACCCGAAAAACTGACGTATCCGCCGAGTTCCAGCGCCGTCTCCGCCAGGTCCCGGCCCGAGCTGAAGCAATGCAGCACGAACCGGAACGGCCCGGCCGCCCATTCCTGCCGCAAGATCGATGCAACGTCCGCATCGGCCGCGCGCGCATGGATGACCAGCGGGAGGCCGGTGATCCGCGCCGCCCGGATGTGCTGGCGGAAACTGTCCTGCTGCACCATCCGGGGTGCCGTTTCATGAAAATAATCGAGCCCGGATTCGCCGATGCCCACGACCTCCGGATGGCGGGCCCAGGCGGCAATCTCGGACGCGTCCGGCACCGGCAGCTCCGCCGCGTTCTCCGGATGTACTCCCACGGTGCACCAGATCCGGGGGGACGCGGTGCGCCGGGCCAGGTCGATCAGCATCTGGGATTGGCTGAGCCGGGTGCCGATGGTGACGATTTCTCCCACGCCGGCGTCGGACGCGCGTTGCAGCATCGCATCCTGCTCCGCCGCCTCCCAATAATCCAGATGGCAGTGCGAATCGATCAGCATCACGCCGCCTCGACATACCGCGGGAACACCCCCTCGGGCGGCGGCAGCGCGGTGCCGGGCGGAACGGCGCGGGTCAAATCCGCCAGCTGCCTTGCGCCGGCGGGCACCCCGAGTTGATCCAGCATCCGCGCCATGCTCCCCGGCATGAACGGCTGCAGCACCAGCGCCACGCAGCGGATCGCCTCGGCCAGGACAGCCAGCACGGACGCCATCCGGACCACGTCGGTTTTTTTTAGCGCCCAGGGCGCCTGGTGGTCGATATAGGCGTTGCCGGCGCGGATCACCTTCCACACATCCTCGAGCGCGTCATGGAACGCGACCCGCTCGAACCGGGGCCGCATGACCGCCGGCAGGCTGTGCGCCGCCAGCAGCAATGCGGCATCCTCCGGCGTCGCTGGGCCGCGTTGGGGCTGAACGCCACCGCAATTCTTGGCGATCAGCGACAGGCTCCGCTGCGCCAAATTGCCCAAATCGTTCGCCAGCTCCACGTTCATCCGGCGGATCAGGGCCGCGTCGCTATAATCCCCGTCATTGCCGAACGGCACCTCGCGCAGCAGGAAATACCGCACCGCATCGAGGCCGAACCGGTCCACCAGCACATCCGCATCGACGGCATTGCCCAGCGACTTGCTCATCTTCTCGCCGGACGCCGTCCACCACCCGTTGGAGACGATGGCGCGCGGCAACGGCAGCCCGGCCGCCATCAGGAAGGCGGGCCAATAGACCGCATGAAACCGGATGATGTCCTTCCCCACCAGCTGCACATCGGCCGGCCAAAACCGCCAGCGCGGTCCGGTTTCGTCCGGAAATCCCACGGCCGACAGATAATTGGTCAGCGCATCGAGCCAGACATACATGACATGCGCCGGGTCATCCGGCACGGGCACGCCCCAGGAAAAGCTGGTCCGGCTCACGGACAAATCCCGCAGCCCGCCCTTCACGAAGCTCGTGACCTCCGCCCGGCGGCTGCCCGGCTGAATGAAGTCCGGGTGGGCGGCGTAATGCGCCAATAGCCGGTCTTGGAACGCGGATAGGCGAAAAAAATACGACGGCTCCCGCACCCATTCCACGGGCGCACCACTGGGTCCGACGCGGATGCCGTCGGCGCGGGTTTGCAGCTCGTCCTCGTCATAAAACGCCTCGTCCCGGATGGCGTACCAGCCCTCATATTGGCCGAGATAGATGTCACCGGATTCGCGCAACCGGCGCCACAGCTCCTGGCACGCCAGCCGATGGCGGTCCTCGGTCGTACGGATGAAATCGTCGTTCGTCAGGCCCATGCGCGCGGACATGTCGCGGAATTTTTGCGACACCCCGTCCACGAAATCCTGCGGCGCCTGATCGGCGTCCATGGCCGCTTTTTCAACCTTTTGCCCATGCTCGTCCGTGCCGGTCAAAAAGAACACGTCATACCCGTCGAGCCGCTTCCAGCGGGCCAGCACATCGGCGGCGATGCTGGTATAGGCGTGACCGATATGCGGCGCACCGTTCACGTAATAGATGGGGGTCGTCACATAATACGGTGTCATTGCAGCTTTCTTATGGTCCGTGCAACAGTTCCAGCGCGGAGGTGATCGCATGCCGCTGATCGAGCCGGAAGCGTTCCGTCTCGTCCTGCAAGCGCCCCAGCGTGTGCCACAAATCGCAGCCAGCCGCGAGGGGGCGGGCCGCATCCCACACGGGTCCACCGCCGGCCTGGCGCCGCACCCGCGCCGCGATCGCGCCGCGTAGGGCGGTCATGAACTCGGTATAGCCGTCCTCGGCCCGCGCCACCCGGTCGGCGATCGCCTGGATGCGCGCGAAGGGCGGCGGCTGGTGCAGCACCTCCGCCACCAATCCGGCCACCTCGACCCCCTCCCCCTGCAGTGCGACGGCCCGGCCTGGCGCACCGCCGGCCAGCCCGATCAATGTGGTCTGCTCCGCCTCGGCCACGTCCGGCATGATAAGCGGCAGAACCGTCGCCATCTCCGGCGGCGTGAGCGGTTGCAGCCGCAACAGCCGGCACCGGCTGCGGATCGTGGCGGGCAACCGCCCGGGCGCGGCGCAGGTCAGGATCAGCACCGCCCGCGCCGGCGGCTCCTCCAGCACTTTCAGCAGGGCGTTCGCGGCGTTGCGGTTCATGGTCTCCGACCCATCGACCACCACCACCCGCCACCCACCCTCGGCCGCGGTGAGATGCAGGAATTCGGGTGCCGCGCGCACGGTATCGACCACGATCTCGGTGCGCAGCTTCCCCTTGGGGCCCAGCTCCCGCTCGATCGTCAGCAAATCCGAATGCGAGCCCTCCGCCACCCGGCGGAACATCGGCAATGCGTGGTCATGCGCCGGATGGCCGGACCCGGCGAACAGCCGGCGCGCAAACCGGTAGGCAAGCGTCGCCTTACCGATCCCGGGCGGGCCGGTCAGCAGCCACGCATGATGCAGGCGCCCGGCCCGCAGCGCGTCCTCGAACACCGCCTCCGCCAAGTCATGGCCGACCAAAAACGGGTTTTCCCGCGGCTCCATCAACCAACCTCCGGAAACCGGTGATGCACGGCCGTGAGAATGGCGTCCTGCACCTCCGCCACCGTGCCATCGGCGGAGATCAGCACGCACCGTCCCGGATTTTGTTCGGCAATACTCCGATAGGCGGCCCGGACGCGGGCGTGGAATCCGGCATCCATCTGCTCATAGCGATCCAACGCCTGATCCCGCCGCCGCAGCCGTTCCGCCGCGATGCCGGGTGTCGCCTCTAGCACCAAGGTCATGTCAGGCTGCACGGGCAACAGCGTCGTCAAGGCCGCGATCAACCCGGTATCGGCCCCAAGCCCAAACCCCTGATACGCCATGGTCGAGTCGGCGAACCGGTCACACACCACGACCGTCCCGGCTGCCAGCGCCGGCAGCACAGTCCGCTCCAAATGCTCCGCCCGCGCGGCGAAATGCAGGTAGATCTCGGTGGCGGGCGCCCAGCTCTGGGCCGGGTCCAGCAACAGCCCGCGCAACATCTCCGCCCCCGGCGCGCCGCCCGGCTCCCGCGTCAGCAGCGCCGGCACGCCCCGCGCGGCAAGCGACGCCGCCAGCAACCGCGCCTGGGTCGATTTACCCGCGCCCTCCCCGCCTTCGAACGTGATGAACAGCGCGTCAGGACCCGGTGACGAAGCGGGACACGACCGCCATCGCCCGGCCCGGCAGCCCGGCCCGCGGCACGTCCATCCCAGCCAGCAGCGGCACGTCCATCGGCGGCACGCCCGGGCCGGACACCGTGAGCTTACCCAACACATCGCCGCGCCCGACCGGTGCGGGGATCGGATCGGCATACGCCACCGCGATCTTCGCCGTCTGCCGCCACGACCGCGGCATGGTCACCACCAAATCCCGCCCGCCCACCAGCGGCACGGTGGCGCGGGCCCCGAGCCAGACCCGCGCCTGTTCCACCGTGTCACCAGCGGTAAACAGCGTCACGTTCTCGAACTCGCGATAACTCCATTCCAGCAGGCGTTCGCTCTCCTCGGCCCGCGCATGCATGCTCGGCAGGCCGTTCACCACCACGATCACCCGCCGCCCAGCCCTTTGTGCGGAGGCGACCAGGCCATAACCGCCTTCCTCCGTATGGCCGGTCTTGAGGCCATCGGCCAGGCCCTTTTGCACCAGAGGGTTGCGGTTTTGTTGCTCGATGTTGTTGTATTTAAACGACTTCATCGTGTCGTAATGATAATACTCCGGGAAATCGGTGATCAGCCGCCGCGCCAATGTCGCGATGTCCCGGCAGGTCATGCGCTGCGCCGGGTCGGGCCAGCCGGTGCTGTTGCGGAACGTCGATCCCGTCAGGCCGAGCTCGCGGGCCTTCACGTTCATCAGCTCGGCGAACCCCTCCTCCGACCCAGCGATCGCCTCGGCCAGGACGATGCAGGCGTCATTGCCGGATTGCACGATCATGCCGCGGATCAGGTCATCGACCTTCACCGACCCGTTCAGCGGCACGAACATCTTGCTTCCCTGCATCTTCCACGCCCGCTCGCTGACCGGCAGCTCCTGCGTCAGCGTAAGCCGCCCGGATTTGAGGTGGCCATAGACGATGTAGGCAGTCATCAGCTTCGTCATGGAGGACGGGGCCATCGTGGCGCTCCCCTCCTTGTCCAGCATCACGGCGCCGGTGGAATAATCCATCACGAACGCATAATGCGCGAGCGTATCGAGCGGCCCGAGCGGGGTTTCGGCCGGGGTTCCGGCCGGCACCGGCGCGTGGTGACCCCGCGCGGGATGACGTTCCGCATGTGCGCTCCCCGTTGCGGCAGCACTCGCCACGGCGGCACTGGCCCCGGCGGCAAACAGGTGACGGCGGTCTAGCATGCCCTACTCCACGACGATCCGTGCATCGGTTACTCCCGCCCGTAGCGCCCGGTCCAGCGCGGAATCTGCCGATGGCACATCCGGATACGGTCCGGCCCGCACGCGATAGCGCTGCGCCCTGCCCGTGCCGGTCGTCTCGGCCCGCGCCGCCACGTCGGCCAGCCGGGTCGCAACAATATGCGCGGCCGCCGGCTGACCAAAATCGCCCGCATCGATCCACAGCTGACCCGGCGACGCCATGACCCGCTCGGCCGTGTCCGGCAGCGCGGCCGGGGCGTCCGTCGCGGGCGGCTCCGGTTCTGGCGTCCGGAGGATCGGGCGGGGTGCCGCGGTGCTGCCCGGCGGCGGCAGCGTCTCGGCCGACACCGCCACGACCGGCACCCGCGCGACCAGCGCCGGGGTTCCGTGCAGCTGATCGCGCAGCGCCTGGCTCGGCCCGTCCATCACCTCGAGCCGGATGCGCGCCGCGCCCGTCATGCCCAGCAGCGCGCCCGCGTGCCGGCTGACACCCAGCAGCCGATGCACGCCGGGCGGGCCGCGATCGATCACCCGGAGTTGGATTTGCAGCCCCGTTTCGAGGTTGGTCACGCGGACGATGCACGGCAGCTGCAACGTCCCATGTGCCGCAATCAGGCCGTCCGGATCCCATGCCTCGCCGTCGGCCGCGGTCCCAGCAGGGTCCACGATGTCCGCGAGCCCGGTCACGTCCAGACGGAATTGCTCGCGCGGATACAGCCAGATGCCGGCGGTCCGATACGGCTCACCCACACTATAGTGTGTGGCCGACAGCGGCGATGCGATCCGGCGCGGCGCGCAGCCCCAGGCCAGGGGCAAGACCAGAAGCGCCACCGGGACGGTTAGCAGCCCCCGCCGCATCCCGCCGCCGCATCACCCAGCAGGCTCACCGCCAGCGCGTAGAAATCGGACGGGTTATACCGGCGGATCGCGGTGAAATTGGCATAGGCCAAATACCCCTCCCCCGGTGGCGCCCCGTCGGGCAGCACGAGCGCGCCCGTGACGTCGGTCCGGCGGAACGCCCGCCCGTCATCGCGCATGACACCCAGCCGCATCCACTCGTTCAACCCACGCCGGTCATCGCGCCCGCCGGAGCCGACGCCCGCCGGCACCCGCACCGGCTGGCCCCACGGCTCACCCCGCCGCCAGCCATTCTTGGCCAGGTAATTGCCGATGGAGCCGAACACGTCCGGCACGCTGTCCCAAATGTCCCGCCGCCCATGCCCCTCGAAATCGACCGCGTATTGCAAATAGGAGCTGGGCATGAATTGCGGCTGACCCATGGCCCCCGCGTAGCCGCCGGTGAGCCGGGCGGCGGTGACGTCGCCAGCGTCCAGGATCTTGAGAACGTTCATCAATTCTTTACGGAAATACGCCGCGCGCCGCCCTTCCCAGGCCAAAGTGCTGAGCGACTCGGTCAGCCGGAAAGTGCCTTTATTGGTGCCGAACGCGCTCTCGATCCCCCAAATACCGACGATGGTGCCGGCATCGACGCCGAACCGCGCCTCCACCCGCTGCAGCAGATCGCGGTAGCGCAGGTAATTCTCTCGCGCCAAACGCAGCCGGTTATCGGGCAGCACCCGGGCGCGGTATTCGGGCCAGGTCAGGTGGAACTCCGGCTGCTTGCGGTCCCGGTCGATCACGCCCTGGTTCGGCTGCACGCCGGCAAACGCATCGGTGAGCGTCGCC
>JAYVOF010000069.1:0-1890 GCA_043758105.1 Rhodospirillales bacterium
CCGTCATCGCGAGCCGCTTGGCGTGGCGATCCAGGGGCCACGAGCGCGCATATCGCCCCTGGATTGCAACGCCCCAAGCGGGGCTCGCAATGACGAGTCGTTTTTCCATCTTAGGTATCAATATACACCATTAAGGTGGGCTAAACAATATACATCTTTATGGTGTATGTTGACCCGACAGCAAGAGGTGGCGTTCCCTGGAGCGACGGCTGACGTTATGAAACCGGCCCATCCCGAGGAGCAGGCGCATCATCAATCTGTCCCGCCGCGCCGCGTTGGCCGGCTCCGCGCTGTTCACGCTGTCCCGCGCTCAGGCACAGCCCCGGCTCGGCGGCACGCTCACGGTCCTGCTGCCGGCCGCGCCGTCCGGCTTCGTGCCCGGCATCGCCACCGACGCGCCGGCGCTGTTCGTGGGCAGCAAGATCTACCAGGGCCTGGTCACCTTCTCCCCGGCGCTGGAGCCGTTGCCGGAGCTGGCGCGCAGCTGGTCCGTGTCATCGGATGGGCGGACCACCATTTTCAAGCTGCGGCCCGGCGTCACCTGGCATGACGGGCGACCGTTCACGTCGGACGACGTGCTGTTCAGCGTCACCCGCTTCGCCATGGAGCAGCCGACGCGCGCCAAGGACGTGTTCAGCCGGATCAAGGCCGCCAGTGCGCCCGATCCGGAGACGGTGCTACTGACGCTCGACCGGCCGTTTCAGCCGTTTTTATTGATGTTCGACGTGACCGCCTGTCCCATCGTGTCCCGGCATCTCTGGGCCGATGCGCCAAACGACGCGCCCCCGATCGGCACCGGACCGTTCCGGTGGGATCCGGCCGCGCCGCTCCGCCTTCGCCGGAATGAACACTATTGGAAGCCGGGCCAGCCCTATCTGGATGAGATTATCTGCCGGGTCATGCCGGGCAGCGCGGCGCGGGCGGCGGCGCTGGAAGCGGGCGAGGCCCAGCTCGTGACCGAACTCGACCCGGCGGATGCGGCGCGGCTGCGGGAGGTGCCGTCGCTCGAGGTCACCACCGCCGCCGCACCGTATTTCTCGCCGCTGCTGTCGCTCGTGCTGAACCATCGGGTGGCATCCCTGGCCGATGTGCGGGTGCGGCAGGCGATCAGTCTGGCGGTGGACCGGGAGTATATCCGGAAGCAGGTCTGGCACGGGATGGGCGTCCTTGCGACCGGGCCGGTGGCCAGCACGACGCGGTTCTATGACCCGGGCCTCGGTCCGTTACCGCGCGATCCGCGGCGGGCGGCCGGGTTGTTGACGGAGGCCGGGTTGCGTCCGAACGGGCAGGGCGTGCGGCTCACGCTGCGGCATCTGGTGGACCCGGGCGACCCGCTCGGGGCGTCGCTGGCCGGCATCCTGCGCGCCTCGATGCGGCAGGTTGGGATCGATCTGATCCTGGACACTGCAATCGCGGGGGAATACGCGCGACGGTTGGCCGATGGCGCGTATGAAACGGTGGCGGTGACGCGCAACCAATACGGCGATCCGTCGCTGGGCGTGGCGCAGGATTACATTGGCGAGGATGCCGCATCCGGCTTCTATCGACAGGACCGGGTGACCCAATTATTCGCCGATGCGGCCGCAGCCGAGGAACCGCCGTCGCGGCGGGCCGCTTTGGCTGCGGTGCAGCGGCTGTTGCTGGCGGGGACGCCGCGGGTTTGGCTGCTGGAAGTGCCGCAGCCGGTGGCGCACGACCGGCGCCTCGGGCCTGGTATTGACGGGGGCACGGGATTGTATGGCAGTTTCGACACGGTCAGGCTCGGTTGAAACCATCCTTGTCGCACCGGTCGCCCCCCCCTAGCGGGACCCTCCCTGATCTGCATATCGTTCCGGTAAAGGAGTGCGTGACGGATGGCCGAGGCTGTGACGTGCCCGATCGCCGGGCCCC
>JAYVOF010000070.1:0-35988 GCA_043758105.1 Rhodospirillales bacterium
CGCCCTGTTCGGCCTAGGCGGCATCTTCGTCGAGATACTGCAGGACGTAGCCCTCCACCGCTGCCCGTTCGGCGTGGACGTGGCCGAACGCATGATCCGCTCGATCCGCGGCGCCCCCTTATTACTCGGCGCCCGCGGCCGCCCGGTGGCGGACATCCCGGCGCTGGCCCTGATGCTGGCCCGATTATCGGTATTCGCGGTGCAGGCTGGAGAGCGGCTACGGTCGGTGGAGCTGAACCCAGTCTTCGCCATGCCCGGCGGCGAGGGCGCGTTCGCGGTGGATGCGTTGATCGAGCTCGGGTGAGCGGCGGAAATTTAGCCCTTTCAACCTGCATCGATGTGATGCGAGTTCAGGCAATGAAAGCCCAAGCTAAAGTCTCGGCATCCGGCATCACAATCCGCTTCCCTCCTGCGCTGCGGGACCATGTCATGACGGTGGCGAAGCACGAGCATCGCTCTGCAGCGGCCTATATCGAGCAGTTGGTCGAGCGGGATTTGCGGGAACGGGAGGAGGCGGAGCGACTGGTGACGGTGTATGTCGCTCCCGAATTGCCAAGCCGCCCCACCGGACCGGTTGCGCAAGAGGATGATGAGACGGCGGAACGGTTTGCTCACAGGGAAGCGACGCTGGATACGCTGTTCGGCACACGCTGAACGCATCCGGTGGTGATCACCGAGGGCACGTGCGTTTGGTCGCATTTCCCATTCGGCTCTCCGCCTGCTGCGCGTTCCCGCCCCGGTCCAGTGCCCCACATCGGTTACTGCCTCGGCAGGAGGTCCGAGCGCGGTGCGATCACGGAAATCATGCTGGCCTATACCAGTTCGGGTGCATGGCGGGCCCATCGCCGCAACCGCGGCGCCAGCCGCCGCTTGACCGCAGTGTCCCATGTGAAGACCGCGGACGAGCCGGCCTTCTCTGCTTCAGTTTGCCATTGCAAGTGCCAGTGACGAGAGAACGACCTCGCCTACGTCGCTCTGCTCTAGCTTGACCAGGTTATCGATGTGTTCGGCGGCCCAGGCGCTGGCGACACGCTGCGCCGCATCCGCTTGTTTAGAGGAATTCCAGTGTGACACCGAGACGAGCCCGGATCCGGTCTCGATGAGTTCGTAAGAGTGGAACCCTTCCTGCCCCTGGAAGATACCGAGTAGGCCTCCCGGTGCTTCGACGACATTCACGACCTCTTCGAACGATCCGGTCTTCGACCGGAAGAAAGCGACGCGCGCATGCATCGGGTAACCCTTTCGATGGTGTGACGACAGCGTTCGAATAGGGCAGCACTAGCGCTGGCGTCGGTTCGGATTGGTATTCCGTAGCTGTTCGTCTCGACCGACAGGTATGTGTCTGAAATCGTTAGGGCGCAAACACCAACCCCAGAAAGACCTATTGCAATAAATCCGAGCTCTATCACCCAGATAGTTGCTCGGAAGGCCCCGTGGTGATCGGAGGTGATAAGCCTAAACCCTCGCACCTTCGAGAATCAAGTAAATTCACACCCTGGCTTGGCTGGTTGCTACGCCGCCAAGCCGAGAGTGACCCGTGCTTCGGCCACGGTCGCCACCCGGCCTCCATGCCGCGCTATCGCGTCGGCCGCCATTCCCACCAGCTCTGCATTACTCGCCGCCAGCCGCTCCTTGCTCGCCCTTACGTTGTCCTCGAGCCCGGTGCGCACACCGCAGCCGCCGCGCGCCAGCACCCAGTCAATCACCCGCGCCTGATTCACGCCGATGCCTGCGGCAGTCCATGTGGCGTGCGGCAAGACGGTGCGGATTTCGGTCAGCATGAGATCCAAAAGCCGCTCTTCGGCCGGCAAGGCGTTCTTCACGCCCATCACCACCTGCACATGCGGACGCTCGTCCATCAGGCCGGCATCGATCAGGCGACGGGCACCGTGGATGTGGCTGAGGTCGAACAGCTCGATCTCGGGGCGGACGCTGAATTTTTGCATTTTGGTCGCAAGGTCCACCACCAAGGCGGGGGCGTTTTCGTAGATGATGGTGGGGAAATTGACCGTGCCGGTGCTGAGGGACGCCATGTCGGGGCGGAGGTCCAGGGCGTTGCCGCGCGCCGCCTGATCCCGGCCGCGGCCGCCGGTGCTGAATTGGATGATCATGCCGGGGCAGTGTTTCCGCACGCCCTCTTGCACCTGAGCGAACAGCGCCGGGTCGCTGGAGGCGGATTCGTCGGGGTTGCGGACGTGGATATGCACCAGGCTGGCACCGGCCTCGAACGCCGCGTGCGTGCTCTCGATCTGTTCGGCGACGGTCACCGGCACCGCCGGGTTGTCGACCTTACGCGGGACGGAGCCGGTGATAGCGACAGTAATAATGACAGGGTGCATGATACGCCTCAGATGTCGAAGAACACGGTTTCCTGCTCACCCTGCAGACGGATGTCGAAGACATAGACGGAGGCACCATCCCGCTCTTCCCGCCGAGCGACCAGTGTCGGGCGGCGCACAGCTGGCTCGATGATGTTCAGCACTGGGTCTTGTCCATTCAACGGATCATCTTCGAAATACATCCGCGTCGCCAAACCAATATTGATACCGCGGGACACCAGCCAGAACGTGACATGCGGCGCCATCCCCCGCCCCTGCCGGCCTGGGACCGAGCCCGGCTTGACGGTGTCGAAAAACCACAGCCCCGTCTCGAAATCCGTGCCGGTCCGGCCCCAGCCGCGGAAGCCGGGCTCGTCATAACGCCCCGCCGCACTCGCCTGCCACAGCTCCACCAGCACGTCCCGGCAGGGTTGGCCCAAGCCGTCCAGCACCCGCCCCTCGATCCGGATGCGCTCGCCCGGCGTGTCCGGCCCGACCATGGCCTGACCCAGCGGCTTGTCAAACGCCTCTAGCCCGGCCTGATGCGGAATGAGCCCGATATGCACATACGGCCCGGCGGTCTGCGAGGGTGTCTCCGACAGGTAATCCATCATGCCCCCTGCAGCTTGTTTTCGAACACCGTCTGCCGCGACCCGCGCAGCACGATGTCGAACCGGTACGCCAGGCTATCGAGCGGCACGGCCTGATTGAAATCGAGCGTCGCCACCAGCCGTTTCCGCGCGGCGGGGTCGGCGATGGTATTCAGGATGCTATCCCGCGGGATCAGCGGATCGCCTTCGAAATACATCTGCGTGATCAGCCGCTGCGCAAAGCCAGTGCCGAACAGCGAGAAATGGATATGCGCCGGACGCCAGGAATTGACATGGTTACGGAACGGATACGCGCCGGGCTTCACGGTCCGGAAGATATACCGCCCCTCCACATCGGTAATCATCCGGCCGCAGCCTCCGAAATTCGGGTCGATCGGCGCCAGATACGTGTCGTTCTTATGCCGGTACCGCCCGCCGGCATTGGCCTGCCAGACCTCCACCAGCGTGTGCGGGATGCCGCGTCCGTTCTCGTCCAAAACCCGTCCGTGCACGATGGTGCGCTCGCCGATCGGCTCCCCGGTCTTGGCGTAGTTCAGGATCATGTCGTGATCGAGCGGCCCCAAATCGTCCGGCCCGAATACCGGCCCCGTCACCTCCGACAGCGAACTCTCGACCGACACCAGCGCCAAATGGGGCGAGCGTAGGATCGAGGTTTTGTAATCCGGCGTAAAAGCCGGTGGGTGCTGCGTGCGGTCGCGCTGAAAGAATTCGTGCATTATTCCACTTAGGCGTAGGCAGGCTCGGACGGCAATTGCCGGGCATGCGCGGCGGCGCGGACGCCGGCATTGGCGGCGCCGAACCCGGCATAGGCGCGGCGCTGCAGAATTTCAAAAAAGAACCGGTCGTGAAAGGCCGTCGTATGCAAATGCCAAAACTCCCCGTCGGCCTCCCGGTCATATAGGAGGTTAAGCTGCTGCAGCCAGGCCAGGGCGGCGTCATCCAGACCCCAGCGGGCGGACAAATCATCATAGTAATTCTCCGGCATCGGCAGCACCGGGGCGTCCAGCGCGGCCAGCGCCTCCGCCGTCTGCCGAATGTCGGCCACGGCGAACGCCACGTGATGGACCCCGGCGCCGGATTGCGCCGACACCATGCGCCCGGTCGCGGTCCCTCGGCTGTCGGACGCGTTTAGGGCCAGGCGGAACCGGGCATCGGCGCTGACCAGCGCGCGGCTCCGCACCGCCATCTCCCGCAGATCGGCGGCGGCGCGCGCGTGGTCATCGAGGCAGGCAGGCTGGATATTGCTGCAGACCAGCACGAGGTCGGTGCCTAGCGCCTGCATCACGTCGAATTTGCGCTCCGCCCGGTCCAAATTGCGCGCGCGCTGAGGTTCCGGCATCGCCTCGAAATCCCGGAACGGCTGATAGATGTCGATGGTGACGCCGAGCCCCTCGCACATATCGCGCACGTCGGCCGGTGAGCCGTCGAACGCCAGCAGATCGGCCTCGAAGATCTCCACCCCGTCGAACCCGGCGGCGGCGGCGGCCTCCAGCTTTTCGCCGAGCGTGCCGCTAAGCGAGACCGTGGCGATCGATTTCCGGCGCGTCAAACCCTCCCTCCGACATGATGGCGCGGGTTGGGTGCCGGCGCAAAACCCGTCATTCGTCCATCGTCGCAAAATGCCGCAACATCCGTTCCGGATCGGGGGTAAGCCCGGTGAACAGCTGAAACGCCTGCACCGCCTGAAACACCGCCATCTTCCCGCCATCGAGCGTGCGGCAGCCGAGCGCCCGGGCGGTGGCGAGCAAGGCGGTCTCCAGCGGGAAATACACGATGTCCGCGACCCACAACGCCGGGTGCAGCAGCGTGGCCGGCAACGGCAACCCGGGATGCTGCGCCATGCCGACCGGCGTGCAGTTCACCAGGCCCGTGGTCGCCGGCACCGCGTCCGCCGCATCCCCGGCCACGACACGCCCGGCAAAATGCGCGCTCAATGACCCCGCCAACGCCGCCGCCCGGGCAGGGTCCGCATCCACCAGCGTCAAATGCTGCACACCGAGCGTCAGCAACGCATACGCCACCGCCGCCCCGGCCCCGCCCGAGCCGAGCTGCACGACCCGCGACACATCCGCCCCCGCCATGTTGCGGCGGAACGCCTCGGCAAAGCCCCAGCTATCGGTGTTCTCCCCCCGGCGACGCCTGTTTTGGAACAGCACGGTATTGACCGCACCCAGGGCGGCAGCGTCCGGCGATACCTCATCCAGCAACGGGATCACCGCCTGTTTGCAGGGGTGGGTGATGTTGAGCCCGGCAAATCCCATACGCTGCGCCGCGTCCAGCAACCCCGGTAGCGCGTCAGGCCCGCCCAGCCGGTCCAAATTCAGGATTTGATAGATGCAACGGACGCCATGCTCATCGGCCTCCCGCTCCTGCATCACCGGCGTCCGCGACAGGTCGATCCCCGAGCCGATGAGGCCGAGCAACATGCTCATTCTTTGTCCTCCCTTGCACCACATGCAATGGACTGTCCGGTTAGTTCGTATCAATTCTAATGTGCACGCCAGCGTCACCGTGGTAGAACAATTTCAGGAGTGAGACGTGACGGATCAGCCCGACGCCACCGAACCGAAGAAACGTGACGCCACCCTGACCCGGCAGGCGATCCTGGCCGCCGCGCGTGAGGAGTTCGCCGCGCACGGCCTGAGCGGTGCCCGGGTGGACGCCATCGCCGCCCGCACCAACGCCGTCAAACGCATGATCTATTACTATTTCGGCAGCAAGGAGGGCCTGTATCTCGCGGTGCTAGAAGCCGCCTACGCCGAAATCCGCCGGGTCGAACAGGACTTGGCACTCGACGCGCTGGCCCCGCAGGACGCCATCCGCCGCCTGATCGAATTCACCTTCGACTATGACGAAGCGAACCCCGATTTCATCCGCCTGATCACGATCGAGAACATTCACCGCGGTCAGCACGTTGCCGGCTCGGACGCCATCCGCGCCATAAACCGCAGCGCGCTCACCACGCTCGAGGGCATTCTGGACCGAGGCCGGGCCAGCGGGGTGTTCCGCCGCGGCGTCGATGCGCTGGATGTGCACATGATGATCAGCGCGGTGTGTTTCTGACGTGTCTCGAACCGCTACACCTTCGGCCTGCTGTTCGACCGGGACCTGTCCGACCCGGCGTTACGCGCCCGGCATCGGGACATGCTGGTCCACGCCGTGCTCGATTTGCTGAGCACCGGCCACGCCGCGAGGGAGGCCGCCTGAAGCTCACCGTCACCGATCAGGGCGCGACCCGCATCCTAACCCTGAACTACCCCGAACGCCGCAACGCGCTGGCGATCCCGATGCGGGTGGCGCTGGTGGAAGCGCTGGAGGCGATCGAGCCCGACCCGGCGATCCGCGCCATCGTGCTGACCGGCGCCGGCGGCGTGTTTTGCGCCGGGGGTGACATCAGCGGCATGAACGTAACGGATTTGGCCGCCGGACGGGAGCGCTTCCGCCTTACGCATCGCCTGGTCCGGCAATTGATCCGCGGCCGCACGCCGATTATCGCGGCGGTCGAGGGCTGGTGCGTGGGCGCCGGGCTGTCGCTGGCGCTGTGTTGTGACACCATCGTCGCGGCCACCGATGCGCGGTTCGCGGCCGGGTTCGGTGGCGTGGGATTGGTCGCCGACCTCGGTCTGCTGCACACGCTGCCGCTCCGCGTAGGCCAGGGCCGGGCGCGGCAGATCCTGTTGTATGGCGAACGAATGGACGCAGCGCGCGCCGAACAGATCGGCCTGATCGACCACGTGGTGCCGCCGGGCACGGCGCTCGACACGGCGCTGGAGCGCGCCCGGCTGTTCCACGGCACCGCCCCCCTGCCGGTCGCGCTCACCCGGCACTATTACGCGTCCGGGCTGGATGCGGCGCTGGATTGGGAGCGGGAGACGCAATCCGCCCTGTTCCTCACCGCAGACCACGCCGAGGGTAAAGCCGCGTTCCTCGAAAAGAGGCCGCCAGTATTTAGGGGACGTTAAAAATCCACCTATTCACTTGAAGTTATATGAGTTCGGAGTTATAGGTGACCAACCCCTGGAAGGTTCGCTTTGCGAGAGAGTTCGACAGAGAGTTCGGGGCCCTCGATGAAGCCGTCCAGATCGAACTTGTTTCGCACGCCGAGGTCTTAGAACAGTTGGGTCCTAATCTCGGGAGGCCGATCGTGGATACGCTGAGAGGCAGTTTGTATTCGAACATGAAGGAACTGCGTTTCAATGCGGATGGTGGAGTTTGGAGGGTGGCGTTCGCCTTTGATCCCGACAGCAACGGCATCCTCCTCGTCGCCGGCAACAAGGCCGATCTTTGGGGCCGGAACGAGAAAGACTTCTACAAACGCCTAATCGGCACCGCCGACGAGCGGTTCGGCGCTTACGTCGATCGGGTGGGATCAGCCAAAAGGGCACGACAGGCAGATCGTAGAAGCGACAATCCATCGCCGGCTCCACGCGGAAACAAGAAGAAGTGAGAGAATTCGAAGATGAGCAGGTCCCTGGCGGAAGTTAAAGCGAGCCTTTCCCCTATGGCGCGTAAGAAAGTCGATGTCCGCACGTCCCAGATCTTGGCTGAAATCGACGGCCTGCAACCCATGCGGCTGGCGCTGAATCAGACCCAAGACGCCCTGGCGAAGCGCCTGCATGTCTCCCAAGCAAGCATCGCCAAGATGGAACAGAGGACCGATTTGCTGCTCTCGACCTTAAGGCAGTACGTCGAGGCCCTTGGCGGCCAGCTCAGTCTGGTGGCTAGTTTCCCTGACCGCCCGGAGGTCCGGATCGCCGGACTCGGAGACATCCCGACGTCCCGGGAAGTCACCCGTGCCGATGATCACGCCAAGTCCACCAAAGCTCGCCTCCCGGCATAACTTGCAAGCCGGCTGAAGCATTTTCGTCACGGAACTGACACACATCCCGTGATAACAAGCGCCCGAGATCGGGGGGCGATGATCGTGGGGTGATATGGCTCGGAATGTTTTGTTGATTGTCGTGGACCAGTGGCGGGCGGATTGCGTGCCGTGCCTGGGCACACCGCACCTTCGGACCCCCAACCTCGACCGGCTATGCCGCGAGGGCGTCACGTTTCGGAACCACGTCACCGCCTGCGTCCCCTGCGGCCCAGCGCGGGCCAGTTTGCTGACCGGCCTCTATCTCATGAACCACCGGGCGGTCCAGAATACCGTGCCGCTCGATGACCGGCACGTCACCCTGCCCCGCGCGCTCCGGGCCTGCGGCTATGACCCGGCGCTCGTCGGCTATACCACCACCACGCCCGATCCGCGCACCACCGGCGCCCGCGATCCGCGCTTCTCCGTCCTCGGCGACAACATGGACGGTTTCCGCAGCGTCGGCGCGTTCGAGCCGGATCATGACGGGTATTTCGGCTGGCTCGCGCAGCAGGGCTATGCGCTGCCGCCGCACCGCGAGGACATCTGGCTGCCGGACCACGAGACGGTCCGCGGCGCCACCACCCACCCGGCCCGCGTGCCCGCGCATCTCTCCGACACTGCGTTCTTCACCGAACGCGCGCTGACGTATTTGAAGGGGCTCGACGGCAAGCCGTTCTTCCTCCACCTCGGCTATTACCGCCCGCACCCGCCTTTCGTGGCGTGCGCGCCGTATCACGCGATGTATGACGCCGCCGACATGCCCGGGCCGGTGCGCGCCGGATCCCCCGAAGACGAGGCCGCACAGCACCCGTTGCTGCGCTGGTATCTCCAACGCACTCAGCAGGGCAATTTCTTCAAAGGTGCCGAGGGCATGGCGTCCGGTATGGACGAGGCCACGGTCCGCCAACTACGCGCCACCTATTACGGCATGATGACCGAAGTCGATGACCGGCTCGGTGATGTATTCGCCTATCTGGACGCGACCGGGCAGTGGGACGATACCCTGATCATCTTCACCAGCGACCATGGCGAGCAGCTCGGCGATCATCATTTGCTGGGCAAGATCGGCTATTTCGACGAGAGCTTCCGCATTCCGCTGGTGATCAAACAGCCCGGATCACCGCGCGCCGGGCAGATCGAGAATGCGTTTACCGAGAGCGTGGACGTGATGCCCACCATCCTGGACGCACTCGGCGGCGACATCCCGCCCGCGACCGACGGGCATAGCCTGGTGCCGTTCATGACCGGCCCGGCCCCCATCGGCTGGCGGGACGCGCTGCATTACGAATACGATTTCCGGGACGTGCACTATTCCAGGCCGGAGGTTGATCTGGGCCTCACACGGGATGAGAGCAACCTCTGCGTCATCCAGGATGCACGCTGGAAATACGTGCATTTCACCGCCCTGCCCCCGCTGCTGTTCGACCTCACCGTGGACCCGCACCAGTTCCACAACCTTGCCGCCGACCCGGCGCATGCCGCGACCGTCCGCGACTACGCTCAGGCCGCCCTGTCCTGGCGCATGCGCCACGCCGACCGGACGCTGACCCATTACCGCGCCACCCCCGCCGGCCTCGATGACCGGCGCACCGAAGGATGATCCCCATGCTCCGACGCTCCATGCTCACCGGCGCCGCCGCACTCGCCCTTCCCGCCATCGGACGCGCCCAAGGCGAGCGCCCGGCCATCACCATCGCCGTGCAGAAGATCAGCAACAGCAACTCGCTCGATGATCTGCGCGAGCAATCCAACGTCGGCACCCGCTTCATGACCGTGTTCGTGGAGCGGCTCATCGACCTCGACTACCAGGGCCAGCTCGAGCAGATCCCCGGCCTCGCCACCGCCTGGCGGCGGATCGATGACCGGACGGTGGAGTTCGATCTTCGCCACGGCGTCCTGTTCCACAATGGCGACGAGATGACGGCCGAGGACGTGGCGTTCAGCTTCGGGCCGGAGCGGATGTTCGGCACGACCCGCCCGGTGGTGGACGGTAAGACGCTGCCACTCAGTGGTGCCCTCACCACCACCCGCACCAAGACGCTGCCATCCGAGGTGCCACCCGTGGCAAGGCGCCTGTGGCCGGCGCTCGACCGGGTGGACGTAATCGACCGCTACACGGTGCGCTTCGTGAACGCGACGCCGGACGTGACGCTCGAGGGCCGCGTTTCCACACCGGGCAGCGGCATCGTGAGCCGCCGGGCGTTCGACGCGGCGGAGAGTTGGCTCGATTATGCGCGCAGCCCGGTCGGCACCGGACCCTACCGGGTCGCCAACTATCGCCCGGACGTCTCCCTCACGATGGAGGCGCATGACGGCTATTGGGGCGGTCGTCCGCCGCTCCGCAGCATCCGGTTCCTCGAAGTGCCGGAGGTGTCGGCCCGGGTGGCGGGGCTGTTGGCGGGCGAATACCAGTTCGCGTGCGACATCCCGCCCGACCAAATCGCGGGCATCGAGAAATCCGGCCTGTTCGAGGTGCAGGGCGGCACCATCCCGAACCACCGCATTCACGCCTTCGACAAGGGCCACCCGCAGCTGCGCGACCCGCGCATCCGCCAGGCCATGACGCATGCGATCGACCGGCAGGGCATCGTGGACTCGCTCTGGGCCGGGCGCACGGTGGTACCGGGCGGGCTGCAATGGCCGTTCTATGACGAAATGTATGTGAAGGGCTGGACGGTGCCGGAGTTCGATCTCGGCCGCGCGCGGCAATTGGTGAAAGACGCTGGCTATAAGGGCGACCCGATCCCCTACCGGTTGCTGAACAATTACTACACGAACCAGGTGTCCACGGCGCAGATATTGGTCGAGAGCTGGGAGCAGGCCGGGCTCAACGTGGAGATATCCATGAAGGAGAACTGGGCGCAGATCTTCGAACGCTCCGGCACGCGCGGCACGCGGGACTGGTCCAACTCCGCCCGCTTCAACGACCCGGTCAGCTCCATCGTCTCGCAGCACGGCCCGAACGGCGAGCAGCAGCAATATGGCGAATGGACCAACGAGGAGATGAACCGCCTCTCGGTCGAACTCGAAACCGGCACCGACCGCGCCCGCCGCAAGCAGGCGTTTGCGCGCATGTTGGTGATCTGCGAGCGGGAGGACCCGGCCTACACCGTGCTGCACCAGAACGCGACCTTCACCGCCAAGCCGAAGGCGCTCCGCTGGAAGGCCGCCCCCAGCTTCGCCATGGATTTCCGGGCCAAGAATTGGGGGTGACGCACGGACCTCTTCCCCCTCTCCCGCTGGCGGGAGAGGGCCGAGGTGAGGGTGATGGCGGCAGGCAATGGCATGTCCAAGCGAGGCCAGCCCCCATGACTCCACCCTCACCCCAGCCCTCTCCCGCCAGCGGGAGAGGGGGCAGCCTTCTCTCGATCCAAAATTTGAGAGTTACCTTCCGCGGCGTTCCGGCCTTGCACGGCATCGACCTCGGCATCATGCCCGGTGAGAGCCTGGGCATGGTGGGCGAAAGCGGCAGCGGCAAGTCCGTCACCTGGCTCGCGGCCCTCGGCTTGTTGCCGGGTGCCACGGTGACCGGCAGCGTGACGCTGGACGGGCAAGAGCTGCTGGGCGCGACCCCCGCGACGTTGGACGAAATCCGCGGCGGGCAGATCGGCATGATTTTCCAGGACCCGGCCAGCGCGTTGAACCCGGTTCTCCGCATCGGCCGGCAGGTAATGGAGGCGCTGGGCTTGCACGCCGGGCTCACCGGACGGGCGGCGCGGGCGGAGGCGGTGCGGCTGTTGGACCAGGTCGGCATTCCCGGCGCCGCGGCGCGCCTCGATATCTATCCGCACGAAATGTCGGGCGGACAAAACCAGCGCGTCATGATCGCCATGGCCCTCGCCGGACGCCCCCGGCTCCTGGTGGCGGACGAGCCGACGACGGCGCTCGATGCCACCATCCAGGCCGGTATCCTCGACCTGCTGCGGCGCTTGCAAGCGGAGACGGGGATGGCGCTGGTGCTGATCAGCCATGACCTGGGCGTGGTGGCGGAGAATTGCAGCCGGGTGGCGGTTATGTATGCCGGGCGGATCGTGGAGGACGCGCCGTTTGCAGCGCTCTCGCATCCCTATAGCGCCGGGCTGCTGGCAGCGCTGCCGGTCCTGGACGGGCCACGCGTGCGCCTGCTGGCCATTCCGGGCGCCGTGCCCGAACCGCGCCACATGCCCCCCGGCTGCGCCTTTGCCCCACGCTGTCCGGTAGCGCTCCCCGCCTGCGATGCGGCCCCGCCGGCGCTGCGGCAGACCGGTCCCGGCCACCATGTGGCATGCATCCGCGCCGCCATGGAGCTGGCATGTTGACGCTCGACGGCGTCACCCGGCAATACGCCTACCGCCGCCTGTTCGCCCGGTCCGTGCCTGTGCGCGCGGTGGACGGCGTCACGCTGCAGGTGCCGCGTGGCCAAACCCTGGGCCTGGTCGGCGAAAGCGGGTGCGGCAAGAGCACCACCGGGCGGCTCGCGTTGGGCCTCGAAACGCCAGATCAGGGCACCGTCCGGTTCGACGACGCCCCCATGCCGCTCTCGGGCACCCCGGCCTGGCGCGCCTTGCGGGCCCGGATGCAGTTGGTGCCGCAGGACCCGCTCGGCGCACTCGACCGCCGCATGACCATCGCCGCGCAGGTGGCCGAACCGCTCACCATCCACGGCCGGACCGGCGACGTGGCGGCGCTGCTGGCCCAAGTCGGCCTGCGTCCCGACCAAGGCGCCCGGCACCCGCACGCGCTGTCCGGCGGCCAGCGACAGCGCGCGGTGCTGGCCCGGGCCCTGGCGACCGACCCGGAGCTGCTGGTGCTGGACGAGCCGGTCAGCGCCCTCGATGTCTCGATCCAGGCCGGGATCATCAATCTGCTGACGGACATTCAGGAGGCGCGCGGCCTGGCGATGCTGTTCATCAGCCATGACCTGAAGGTGGTCCGCCAGGTCAGCCACCGCGTCGCCGTCATGTATCTTGGCCGGATCGTGGAGGAGGGCGAGCCGGAGGCCGTGTTCCAAAACCCTGCGCACCCCTACGCCCGCGCCCTGGTCTCGGCCATCCCGGTGCCCGGCCCCCGCCGCCAGCCCCGCATCATCCTGGCCGGCGACCCGCCCAACCCGGCCGACCGCCCGACCGGCTGCGCCTTCCACCCTCGTTGCGCCAGCATGGCCTCGCGCTGCCGCACGGACGACCCGGCGCTGATGCCATTGCCGGACGGCCGCCTGGTGGCCTGTCATGTGGCGCACGGCGAGGCGGCATGATCCGCTTCCTCGCATGGCGCCTAGGCCGGGCATCGCTGACCATCGTGCTGGTCGTGACCTTCGCCTTCGTCGTGCTCCGCCTGTCCGGGGACCCGGCCATGCTGATCCTCAGCATCGATGCGCCGCCCGCCGCCATCGCCGCGTTCCGCCACGCCTGGGGGCTCGACCGGCCATTATGGGTGCAATACGCCGCCTATGTCGGGCACGTGTTGCAGGGCGATTTCGGCCAGTCCATGCGGGACGGACGCTCGGCCTCGGCGTTGGTGTGGGAGCGGGTTCCCGCCACACTCACGCTCGCGATCCCCGCGCTGCTGATCAAGGTGGGGCTCGGCATTCCCGCGGGGGTGCAGGCGGCGCTGCACCGGGGTTCCATGACCGACCGGCTGGTCATGGCCGCCGCCGTCGCCGGGTTCACGGTGCCGAGCTTCGTGCTGGGCCTCGTGCTGGTGCTGATCTTTGCCGTGACTCTCGGCTGGTTGCCGTCCGGCGGGCAGGATAGCTGGCTGAGTCCGGTCCTCCCCGTGGTGACGCTCGGCATCGGCGGCGCCGCGATCCTGGCCCGCTTCACGCGAAGCGCCATGCTGGAGGTGCTGGGCCAGCCCTATATCCGCACCGCCATGGCCAAGGGCGTGCCGTGGCACCGCGTCGTCCGCGGCCACGCGCTGCCTAACGCGGCGATCCCAACCGTCACCATCGTAGGCTTCATGGTCGGCAGCCTGATCGCCGGCGCCGTGGTGGTCGAGAGCGTGTTCAGCTGGCCCGGCGTCGGACGCTTGCTGGTGGTGGCCGTGAGCAACCGGGATTTGCCGGTCGTGCAGTGCATCCTGATGCTGGTGGGCGCCACCATGGTCACCTCCAATCTGGTGGTGGATTTGCTCTATGGCGTGCTCGATCCCCGGCTGCGGGCGCGCTGATGTCGGGCGTGGTGCTGCCGTTAGTGGACGAACGCCGGGCGCCGGTGCCGGCTTTGGCCATCGCGGCCGGGATTTGGATCGCGCTCATGTTGGCCTTGGCGGTATTCGCCGACGTGCTGCGGCCGTATGGCATCACCCAGTTCGACCTGAAATCCCGGCTGGCCCCACCCATCGGCTTCGGCGGCACGGCGGCGCATTGGCTGGGCACGGACGAATTGGGGCGGGACGTGCTGTCCCGGCTGCTGGTGTCGATCCGGATTTCGCTGCTGATCGCCTTCGGCGCCACCAGCATCGCGGCCTTGCTGGGCACGACACTCGGGTTCCTCGCCGCGCATCGCCGAGGCTGGACGGAGGCGGTGGTGCTGATGCTGATCGATGCGCAGGCGGCCCTCCCGTTCCTGATCCTCGCGCTGGCGGTGCTGGCGTTCTTCGGTAATTCGCTGCCGCTGTTCATCGCGCTGATGGGCCTTTACGGCTGGGAGCGGCACGCCCGGATCGCGCGGGGGCTAGCCCTCCAGGCGGATGCCCAGGGCTATGCCGGGGCGGTGCGGCAATTGGGGGCCGGGCCGCTCCGGGTGTATCTGCGCCATGTGCTACCCAACATCGCCAGCACGCTGATCGTCTCGGCCACGCTGTCGTTTCCGGAGGTGATCTTGCTCGAGAGCGGGCTGTCGTTCCTGGGCCTGGGCATCCAGCCCCCGATGTCGAGCCTCGGCACCATGATTGGCTATGGCCGGGAGTATCTGACGCGGGCACCGTGGATTTTGCTGGCCCCCAGCGCCGTGGTGGTGCTGACCACGTTCAGCGTGAGCGTGCTGGGGGACTGGTTACGGGACCAGCTGGACCCTTCGTTAGAGTGATGTCCCGGCACGCCGCGGTGCCGGCATCTCGGGACGCATCGACGCCGACGTCGATGCGTAGCCGCTCTCGACCGTCGACTCTAGAGAACGCTTAGAACGTCACCCCCGTGCGCAACCCGAAGACCGCCGCATCGCCCAACCGCTTGCGGGGATTGAGCGGATTGGGCACGCCGCCGTTGATGTTGAACACATACTGCGCCGTCGGCTGCACCTGCCACCAGGGGGCCAGCTGGGCCTGGTAGGTCAGCTCCAGCACGCTCTCGTGCCGACGGATCGGGTAGGTGCCGTTGCTCAGGAAGCGCGCGTCTTTATCGAGTTGGCTCGCGGTGTCGCTGGTCCGGGATAGGGCGAAGCCGATCCCGGCGGTGTCGCTGTCGCGGCCGGGAAGGGCACCCTTCCAGGTGACGCCCGCGTCCACATAGAAATTCACCAGGTTGCGGTCGCCCGGGGCTCCCATCATGCGGGTGAACAGGCCGATGCCCTGGTCCTTCGTGCCCGGTTCGCGATAGATCAGTTGATCGGCGGTGGCGTAGACGCTCCAGTTGTTGCGCCGGATGCGGCCGGTGGTGGCTGCGCCGAGGCCGTTGCTGGCGTCGGCCAGGGAGGCGCCGAGGGAATTGGTGCGCTGGTCCGGGAACGGCTGCGAATCATACCAGGCGCCGAGCTTGTAGGTGCCGGGCAAGCCGGTCGCGGCGTCGCCGCCGTTCAGCGCATACTGCACCTCGCCAATGACGAACACGCCGTCATTCAGGCGGAAGGCGGTGCCGGACGAGTCGCGCAGCTGCGGGATGCCGTTGCCGGGGCCGGCCGGATCGCCGTTCAACACGGCCAGGAGGATGGACGTGTCGCTGCGGGGCGCGTAGCGGGCGCGGGCGCCGAGGGCTGCCACGGGAAAGGCGGACCCGCCCGAGGGCAGATCCGCGCTCGGCAGGGTCGGCCAGCCGAAGGTGTGGTTGATGAACAAGCCGCCATACTGGCTGATCATGAACTCCTGATCGACGCCGAATTGGCCGACGCGGACGCTTAGGCTTTTATCGGCGGTGTATTGCTCGAACCACAGTTCGAACAGCATGGTGCCACGCAGCGCCTCGATCCCGCTGACCGTGTTACCATTATTGCCTAGATTGTTGAGGCTAAGGCCGCGTCCGTGAATTTGGTAGGCGCTGGCGTTGAAGATGCCGCCGGGCCAGAGGCCGGCCTTTTCGGTGTCCAGGCCGACGCTCATCGCGAGCAGGCCTTCGAACACGGCGCCCCGCCGTGTGCCGCCCGTGGCATTGCTGATCACCTCCGCCTGCTCGTTCAGGCCGAAGCTCAGCCCGTGGGCGGCCAGCCGGGTGCGGCCGCCGGTGGGATCGCCGAGCAGGACACCCCGTTCCCAGAGCGGCCCGGCATAGGGTTCGGTCTGGTTGGTCTCGCCACCGGGGGTGCCCTGGCGCGATTCAGGGGCGGCGGGCTGAGAGGGCTGGGTCGGTCCGCCCGTCCCTTGCGCGTACGCGGCACTCAGGCCCAGGGCAGTCCACATCGACAGGGCAATCACGCTGGGCCGCATACATTCTCTCCGGACGATCGGGAGCGGAGCTAGCACACCCTTTGTGGGATGCGGAGGGGTCCTGTCTTCGGTTATGCGACACGTCCGTGACAATGCTTGAACTTCTTGCCGGTGCCGCACGGACCCGGCGCGTTAGGGGCGACCTCCCGCCAGGTGGTGGGGCTTTGCGGCGCGGTGATTGTCAGTCTCGGCGTGGGTGGGCTGTGGCGCCGCATTTGAATGCGAAAAAGGTGCGAAGTGGAACTAGCGCGATAGAGACGGGGTAACCACGTGGCCGGCCTGACCTGCTGGCGTGGCGGGGGAGCCGTCGCGGTTTTCGGAATTGGACCCGCCGCCCGATTGCAGCTCCGGCGGGGCGGCGCTGAACGGCGTCGCGTTGACCGGCCCGGCGCTGTTCGCAGCCCCAGGCCCGCCCGCCCGGTCCGCCGGAGTCACGCGTGCGTCCGACACGGTCGGCACCGGAGCCGGAGTCCAGATTTTCTGCGCCATCGCTGGGCCGGACACGACAAGGGCAAATAGAACGAGCGTGCGCATGGGTCACTCCTGGAGATGCCAGGTCAACGCTTGATCCGCGCGCAAGTTTGAACGGATATGCCGGGGTGCCGCTCTGGATCCCCATCACCCTCACCGCCGCCCTGTTCCAGACCTGGCGCACGGCGTTGCAACAGCGGCTGCGCGGCCGGTTTTCGGTGGGGACGGCGGGGCTCGTGCGGTATGTGTATGCCGTGCCGGTCGGCGCGGCCCTGCTGATGGCGTATGCCGCGTTCACCCACGCGGCGGTGCCCGGGGTCACCACCCGATTCCTGCTCGGCTGTCTCCTATGTGCGGTGGCGCAGATCATGGGCACGTCGTTGCTCATCATGGCGTTCGGCTATCGCAACTTCGCGGTCGGCACCGCCTATTCCAAGACGGACGCGATGCAGGCGGCGCTGGTGGCGTGGCTGGTGCTGGGTGAGACGCTGGCACCCGGCGCGTGGGCCGGCATCGGGCTTGGGCTGTTTGGCGTGCTGACCCTGTCGCTGGCGGGACAGGCACCGGGCACGCTGCTCCGGGCGACGGTGCAGCCGGCGGCGCTGTGCGGCCTGGGGGCCGGTGCCGGATTCGCGATGGCGGGCGTCGGTATCAAAATCGCCACCGCCGGCTTCGGCACCGACCCGATCCTCGCCGCATTATGCGCGCTGGTGACCACCAATATCCTGCAAACACTCCTCCAGGGCGGCTTCATGGCGTGGCGCGAACCCGCCGGCCTTCGCGCCGCGTTTACCGGCTGGCGGGCGGCGATGTGGGTGGGCGTGCTGTCCGCGTGCGGTTCGGCGTGCTGGTTTTCCGGATTCGCCCTGGCCCCCGTGGCGCTCGTGCGGACGGTGGGACAAACGGAAATGGTGTTCACGCTGCTGTTCAGCCGGTTCTATTTGCGCGAGACGCTGCGGCGGGCGGACGTCCTGGGCCTGGCACTGATCGTGGGCGGCGTGGTGCTGGTCTTGCTGTTCCACTGATGCCGCGGTGATACTCGCCGCATGAGCGAAACTCTGCTGGATGTCCAAGGCATGACCTGCCCCCTGCCCGTGCTACGGGCCAACAAGGCGCTGCGGGCGCTGGCCCCGGGAGATCGCCTACGCGTGCTCGCCACCGACCGGGCGGCGGTCGCCGATTTCCGGGCGTTCTGCCGGGAAACCGGTCACGCGCTGGTGGCGCAGGGCGAGGAATCGGGCGTGTTCAGCTTCACCATCCGTAAGCGGGCCGACCCCGAGAAAGCCGCGCCATGACCGTCGCGTTATTCAGCCACACGGACTGCCTCGCGCACGACCCCGGCGTGTTTCATCCAGAAAGCCCGGCCCGGCTCCGCGCCGTGTTGGAGGCGCTGGAGCATCCGGATTTCGTGCCGCTGCTGCGCGAACACTCCCCCCTCGCGACCGTGGAGCAATTATGCCTCGCCCATCCGTCCGACTACGTGCAGGCGCTCCTGGCGCTGCAGCCCGAGGCCGGCGAGCCCATGCACATCGATGGCGATACCGTGGTCAGCACCGGCACCATGGACGCGGCCCGGCGCCAAGTGGGCGGGGCCTGCGCGGCGGTGGACGCGGTCATGGACGGCTGGGCCCGCGCCGCGTTCGTGGCGGGGCGGCCGCCGGGTCATCATGCGGAGCGGCACCGGGCGATGGGATTTTGCTTCTTCAACGGCGCCGCCATCGCCGCCCTGCATGCCCGGAAGCGCTGGGGCATCACGCGCGTGGCGGTGGTGGATTTCGACGTGCACCACGGCAATGGCACGCAGGACATCTTCCAATCCGACCCGGCACTGTTCTACGTGAGCTCTCACCAATACCCCTGCTACCCCGGCACCGGCACCGCGCATGAACGGGGTGTGGCGGACAATGTGCTGAACATGCCCCTGCCACCGGGCACCAGCGGTCGGGATTTCCGCCGGGCGTGGGAACACATCGGCCTGCCGGCGCTCGAGGCCTTTGCGCCGGAGTTGATCATCGTCTCCGCCGGGTTCGACGCGCATAAGGCGGATCCGCTGGCGGAGCTGCTGCTGGAGACCGAGGATTTCGGCTGGATCACCGACCAATTACTGGCCGTGGCGGACCGGGTCTGCGAGGGCCGGCTCGTGTCGGTGATGGAGGGCGGTTATGATTTGCGGGCCCTCGCCGCCTCCGCCGCCTTGCACGTGCGGCGGTTGTTGCGGCAATAGGCGCTGGTTAAAGGAGAAGTGCGCATGTCGGACGATATCGCCGCGATGTCCTTCGAGGACGCGCTGGCCGAACTGGAGGCGATCGTGCGCGGGCTCGAAGGCGGCAAGCAGACCTTGGAGCAGGCCATCACGTGTTATGAACGGGGCGACGCGCTGCGCAAGCATTGCGAGGCGAAGCTCGCCCACGCGGACGCGCGCGTGCTGGCGATCGTGGAAAAGGCCGACGGATCCGTCGCGTTGAAGGCGATGCCGTGATCACCACCGAAACCAACCTCGCCGCCGCCTTGGCCCGGCAAGCGGCTGTGGTCGAGCAGGCGATCGACACGCTGTTGCCACTGCCGGACGGCCATGAGCGCCGGCTGGTCGAAGCCATGCGCTACGCGACGCTGGGCGGCGGCAAGCGGATGCGGGCGTTCTTGGTGATGGAGGTGGCGGGCCTGTTCGCCGTGTCCAGAACCTGCGCCGCCCGCGTGGCCGCGAGCGTCGAGATGATGCACGCCTATTCCCTGGTGCACGACGACCTGCCGTCGATGGACGATGACGATCTCCGCCGCGGCCAACCCAGCACGCACCGGCAGTTCGACGAAGCCACCGCGATCCTAGCCGGCGACGCGCTGCAGGCCCGTGCCTTCGAAATCCTGGCCGAGCCCGACACCCACTCCGACCCGGCGGCCCGGTGCGAGCTGGTGATGGCGTTCGGCCATGCGTCCGGGATGCAGGGCATGGCGGGCGGGCAGATGATCGACATGGCGACCGAGGGCATGACGCTCACCGCCGCCGAAATCACCCGGCTGCAAGCACTCAAAACCGGCCGCCTGCTGCAATACAGCGCCGAGGCCGGGGCCATCCTGGGCCGCGCCCCCGCCCCGGTCCGCGCCCACATCATGGCGTATGGCCGCGATTTGGGTGCCGCATTCCAGATCGCCGATGACGTGCTGGACGCGATCGGCACGACGGACGGCATCGGCAAAACCGCTGGCAAGGACGCGGCCGCGGGCAAGGCGACACTGGTGTCATTGCTAGGCGTGGACCGTGCCCGCACCCAGGCCGAAATGCTGGCCCGGCAAGCCGCCGAACACCTCGCCGGCTTCGACGACCGCGCCGACCACCTCCGCGCCCTCGCCGCCTACGTCATAGAGCGTGGGCACTAACGCTGCCTTCTCCCTCTCCCTTCGGGAGAGGGCCGGGGTGAGGGAAACCACCAGGCCAGGCCCTAACAGGTGAAACACCGCGCCGACCAACTCCTGGTCTCCAGAGGCCTGGCAGAAACGAGAACCCGCGCCCAGGCCCTGATCCTGGCCGGCAAAGTCTGGTCCGGCGACCGCCGCGTGGCCAAGGCCGGCGATCCCCTACCGGAAGACGCGCCGTTAGAGGTCCGCGGCCAAGACCACCCCTGGGCCAGCCGCGGCGGCCTTAAACTAGACCACGCCCTCACCCATTTCGGCCTCGACCCCACGGGCCGGGTCTGCCTCGACGTCGGCGCGTCCACCGGCGGCTTCACCAGCGTGCTGTTGGCCCGGGGCGCCGCCCGGGTTCATGCCGTGGATGTTGGCCACGGCCAGCTCGCCTGGACCTTGCGCACTGACCCCCGCGTGGTGGTGCATGAACGCTGCAACGCCCGCTATCTGACCGCCGAACAGGTCCCGGACCCGATCGGCGCCCTGGTCTGCGACGCCAGCTTCATCGGCCTGTCCACCCTGTTACCCGCGCCCCTCGGCCTCTGCGCACTCGGCGCCTGGGCGGTCGCGCTGATCAAACCGCAATTCGAGGCTGGACCCGGGCTGGTGGGCAGCAAGGGCGTCGTGCGCGACCCCGGCGTGCACCGGTCGGTGTGCGCCCGGGTGGAGGCTTGGTGGGCCGAGCTGCCGGGCTGGCGGGTCATGGGCGTGGCCGAAAGCCCGATCACTGGGCCGGAAGGAAACCGCGAGTTCCTGATTGCCAGCGTCCGGGCCGTTTAGAGGGCATACGTTAAGGGTGAGACTGTGCGGCCAGATAGGCCTCGACGGGCGGCCCCCAGCGCCCGCTGCCGCCGAACGCACTTCACAGCATGTGGCCGTCGGCGCCGAATAGCCCGACATCCACGAACTCCGCCTTCCCGCCCGCCCCAGTATAGGCGGCGTGCATGGCGCGGCCGAGGTCGGGCGAGAAGAAGGTATCGTTGGTCGCATAGACCCACAGCATTGGGGGTTGCCGCCGTGCGGCCGAGCTGGGCCGCGCCGTCGATCATACGCTCCGGGTGACAGACCTGTCCGAGCCTACCGCCAAACCGCCCGCCGATGCCGCCGGAAATAGCGATGAAGGCGGTGACCTTAGGATGAGGCAGGCTGTTATAGGCCATGGTGAGATAGCCGCCGGTGCTGGCGCCGAGCACCACGGCGCCATCGGGCCGGGCACCGGGCAACGCGGTCGCATAATCGACGGCGGCGGCGATGTCTCGCGCGCCTTCGAGTGAGATTGTGGCGGGTTGCAGGTCATTGCAGTTGTTGAGGCCGTCGGGACCCGAAGCCCTAAAGGCACTGTCGATACCGCCCGTCGCACCGTAACCACGCCGGATCGGCATGACGACCATGTAGCCGCGATCGAGAAACCACCTGGTCGCCTCCGCATCGCAACTGGCCGGCTCGAGGATGGCGCGGCTGACCCCAGTACCGTGATTTATGACAGCCGCCCGGGCCGGTGTGTCTCCTTTGGGCCGGCAGACGCGGGTATAGAGCAGACGCGCCGTCCCGTCCGGGTCGGTCATCGGCACCCAATGCGCCTGCTCCCGCCAACGGCCTTGGGCTTGGCCCACGGGACCGGGGCCACTGGGTCTCAACGGAGGAGCCGCACAAGACATGACTGACAGAGTCGCCAGCACAAACGGCACGGCCGCTGTGGGAAAACGAGAGGGACAAAATTTCATTTACGGCCTGTATAATTTTAAACGTCGCTCAAGCGTCGGGACCGTTGTCAAAACGAGTATCTCAAGATCAAGACCGATCCGCTACAGAAATTTCTATCTCATTAGAAATTTCTATCTCATTCTACTTTCTACTTACTTACAAGGTTTCATGTAACGAGGGCAAAAAATAATACACCGGTTATTATCGGGGCTCCAATGCTCTCGAATATGGTAATTCTTGCTAACCAAGCAGCTAAGACTGAAGAGATGGCGGCTACGAAGAAGACAAATAAGGTTCGATTCATTTGATATCCTTTCGGAAGTGGCATGGCTGATTGCCCAGCCATGCCCTTCTCTGACTTGCTATGTACCCTCCGAACGCCGCGAAGCCAGGTTCCGGGCCGACCGGGTCAGCTGCACCTATCGCTGACCCAATTCTGTCGCCCACTGAAGCACCAACCGCCGCACCAACGGGTCCACCAAAGGCCTGCCCATAGGCCGCCCCTAATCCAGCTCCGATTGCCCCCATCACACCTGACATGAAATCGCTAATAGACATCCCAAGCCCGGCGGCTTCTGACTCGGAACTTTCGGTGCCGTATCCCTGACCAACTCCGTTATTGTCGCTAGCACCCGGCTGGCCGCCAGCACCACCACCGCCCACGCCACTGCCGTCACCAGCGCCGCATCCTCCTCCTCCGCAACTCCCACCGCCGCCGTCGCTTGATCCTCCGCCACCATCCCCGCTTCCACCATCATCGCCTCTGGCAACAAAGGACATCTCTCCAACCGTCAGTTCGCGCAAACTCATTGACTGTCTCCTTGTAGGATTGTTAACGCGGCCCCATCGTCAGGACCTATGTGCAACGGACTAGGTTGCACCTGCGATCCGGCCGGGTGACCACCACCCGGCCGTTGCAGCTCTGCCAGCGAACCGTCGCGTAGAACGAAAACGCGGTCGGCAGCTGCCGCCATCGCCGGGCTGTGCGCCACCACGATGCGGGTTATGGATTGGGCGCGGAGCGTCGCGTGGATCGCCTCCGCCGTCGTCTGGTCCAGATGCGCCGTGCCCTCGTCCAGCACCAGCATCCGCGCACCCCGATACCACGCGCGGGCGATCAGGACGCGCTGTTTTTGGCCGCTCGACAGGCTCGTACCCATGTCGCCAACCAGGCTGTTGAACTGCATGGGAAAGCGCATGATCTCGGCTTCCACGAACGCTGCCCTCGCACAATCCCGCACCCGGTCCATGTCGATCCAGTCATCGAACAGGGCGATGTTCTCGGCGATGGTGCCGGCCAGCAGCCGGTCTTCCTGCATCACCACGCCCATTTGCGAGCGCAGCGTGTCCAGGCCGATCGCCTCGATGGTCAGGCCGTCGAACAGCACCTCCCCCTTCGTCGGCTCGAACAGGCCGACCACCATCTTCGGCAGCGTGGACTTGCCGCCACCGGAGGGGCCCAGGATGCAGACGAACTCGCCGGGCAGGATCTCGAGGTTCACGTCCTTCACGATATCCCGCTCCCGCGGCGAGTAGCGGTAGCTGACGTCCCGCAACTCGATATGGCCCTGGATTTCGTAGGCGTGGTTGGACTGGGACTGCAGATGCCGCTCCCGGTCGGCCAACGCGATGTCACTGACCCGGGCCAACTGCACGTCCCGCAGCCAGAACTGGATGACCTGATCCAGCAAGGACGTCATCCGGTCGAAGAACTGGCCCTTATACGCCATGAACGCGGTAATCATGCCGACGGTCATAACCCCGTCGATCGCACGCTTCGACTGTGACGCAGATCACAACACCTGTGCTGCAATGTGCCTAAAGGTCTTTGCCAAGCCGAAAAATAAGGCACCTGCGCGCAGAGCACCTCGCGTTTGGGTGAATAAGGGGTGGGTATTATGATCAGCATTCTCCGCGTGCGCTTTGACACGAATGCTGATCCGTCCAGCGTCTGGTCCGACGCGCAAATGGAGAACTGGATGAGACCTCTCATCCCGTTCAGTCTCGGCGACTTTTGGTTGACGTCGTCGCGGGGGCTCTTTTCACTCGACTTTATCCTTTACCCTCCGATCGTGGTGGCCGATCCGAGGCCTGGTGTCGCCAAGGACAATGTCACTCAGCGGACCGCACTCAAAAACGCGGTGATTAAGGCGGCGAACGATACGGTCAGGCCGGATTGGGATAATACCGACATCCTGATGATCTGGTTTGCCCAGCCCACCGATACGTTCGGCGGCGGGGGCAGCGATGTGACGCTGAGGGATGGTACGACCAAGACCATCCCCGTGACGGTCGTAGACATTCTGACCGCGTTCGGTGCGGCCTGCCAGGAGCTCGGCCACAGCTATGGTCTCAACCATGAGGTGGACGCTGCGGGAGCCGATTACGCCTCGCGCTATTCGGTCATGAGCGCCCGCCGGGTGCCGGAGTTTCTCCGGCCCCGCGACGCACGCCTGCCGGACGGGGCGATGATGACGGCGAGTAACGAAGTCTGGATTGGTAATGGGGCCAATCGAATCGTCGGCCCGTCGCTGGCCGCCGCCCAGTTGTTTCGCGAGCAGGCCTTCCGCGACAGCCCCTCTGTCATTCAACTTGACGGCAGTTACGCACAAAAGCCCACCACACGCAGGCTCTATGCCCTTAACTACCAGGTGCGGCAGCCGCCGGGTCCTCTTCCAGTGCTTCTGTCATTTCCCTCGCACGGGGGCGGCGATCGAACCTTTTTTGTCGAGCTTCGGCGGAGTGGTATCGGCTACGACCAAGCGGTGACACCCGCCTTGGTTGTCCACTCGCTTAATCCAGACGGCCGCATACGCTACGAAGGTGCGGCCCCTTTAACGCTCGCCAACGACCATACCGATTGGCCGTGCAAGGCCGGGGACTTCGCGTTGCGATTGGTGAACGTGGACCCTGGGCACGAGTTCGTGGATGTGATGCTCCATGCCGGTGCGCAAACATGGTTCCCGATCCGCGGCGTGCTGCTGGCCGGACAGTTCCGCACGCAGCGTGAACTGAACGAAATGTCGAACGATGACATGCGGAACACGCTCATCGTCGAATTGACCCGGCACAGCCACCAAGCCGACTACCAGCGTTTCGATGACGACACCCTCGCCGGAATGGGGGCCATGATGGTGTTTCTTCGTGAAGGCCATCTTCGTAACGATGCCGAATTGGGCACAATGACAGCGGACGATCAGCGTAATACGGCCATCGTCGAGCTCGATGGCGAGACCCATGTCGGTCGCGCGCTGCAGGGGTTCGATAATCTCGATCTCGCCCGGATTGGCCTTGGCAGCGATTTGGCGACCCGCGGTCAGATACCTGGCCAAGTCGGCTCGTGGATCCGCGGCGTGCTGCTGCTCGGTGGCTTCCGCACTCACGCCGAGCTGAATGACATGTCGCCCGACGACATGCGCAACACTCTCATCGTCGAGCTCACGAATCACAGCAGTCAACACGACTATCAGCGCTTCAATGACACGGAACTTGAGGGAATGGGCGCAGTGATGGTAGCGATGCGCAGGCTCAAAATCCGCGACGACGACACATTGCTCACCATGACCGCCGACGACCAGCGCAACACCATGATCGTCGAACTCGATGGTCAGACGCATCTCGGTAACAGGCTTCAGGGCCTCCAGAATATCGACCTTGTCAAAGTGGCGCTCGGCGCGGTGCCGGCGTGATTGAGTGACGGGTCGGCTCGAGCGATAGGTTCGAGGGGGCGTTAAATCGTCGCCACACTCCCCCCGTCCACCCGCACATTCGTCCCCGTCATGAACCTGGCACCTTTCGAGCAAAGGAACAGGATCACCGCCGCCACCTCATCCGCCTCACCCGGCGGCCCGGCTCCAAATAGGGCATCACACCGCCCCGCCACCTTCCAGCCAAGAGGGACCGGACAACTTTTTTCTCAAGCAGTGTTTGCATGCCTTTCGAGGGTCCGCGCGACCACCTCCGGCTCACGCTCAATAACGACCAGATAAGATCGAGCAGCCTGGTCGGGCAGATACCGGCCCTGTTCCCAATCGCGCACCGTCGCTAGGCCAAAACCGAAGCGCTGGGCGAAGCTTGCTTGGGTCATGCCCAACTTTTTCCGAACGGCACGCACATCCACCGCGGCTGGTGCGGGATGGAGCCGGGCGGATTTCACCTCTCCGTGCAAGATTGCCATGCCTTCGGTCAGAGAGGCCACCAGCTCGTCACCGAGGCTCGTGTCTGTTTCCGGGGAAGCTTGTTTAACTCTCATGCGATCATACCCTTTTCGAACCACCCCGCCGTTCCGCCTTGTCTGCCTCGATCAATGCCAGCAACGCTTTCTGTTACTGAGTCGTGATGTTGGGCTGCTCGTTTTTACCATAGATGAGCAATGCTAAAATGGATCGGTCGCTTGACGCAAAGTAATAAACCACCCGGAACGCGCCGGATTTTCCCCGCCCCGACGGAGCAAAACGGAGTTTACGAATGCCGCCCAGTCCTGGAACCAAGTCACCCGCCACAGGATCCGCCGCCAATTTGCCGATCAGTGCCGCCCTGTCCTCCCGGTCAGCAAAGCATCCGCCCGGCGGCTGAATACCGAGGTTTCGGCAACCGAACCCATTGCAATCCATATGCGGGCATCCCGTATAGAACACAAGCGTTATGTCGAAACTGCAGACGTCTAAACCGTCGCCACACTCCCCCCGTCCACCCGCACATTCGTGCCCGTCATGAAACTGGCACCCTTCGAGCACAGGAACAGGATCACCGCCGCCACCTCATCCGCGTCGCCCCTTCGCCCCAGCTCCAAATTCGGACGCTCTTCTTTCAAGAACGTCTTCACCGCCTCCTCGAAGCTTGTGCCCTTTTCCTCCGCCCGCTTCTCCATCATCGCATCCGTCATGGGCGTCGCGATGAAGGCCGGGCTTACGGTGTTGATCAGGATTCCGTGCTTGGAATAGGTCTTGCTCAGGCCCTTCGTCAGGTTCAGCACCGCCGCCTTCGCCGCGCAATACGGTAGTTCGTCCGGATAGGGCTGCTCCGCGTCTTCCGAGCCGAACAGCACGATGCGCCCGGATTTGCGCTCCATCATATGCGGCACGAACGCGCGGACCATGCGCACCGCCCCCATTAAATCGATCTGCAAACAACGGAGCCAGGCATCGTCGCCGATCGTGTGGAACGGGCCGGTCGGACCCGTGACGCCGGCCGCGTTGACCAGGATATCCACGTGGCCCAGCCGTTGCAGCGCAATATCCCGCAGCTGCTCGACCGACGGCCACTGCGTAACGTCGGCCGGCACGGCGTGGACTTCACCCTTGGCCGCCAGCTCACCGGCGGCTTTCGTCACGCCGTCCACGCCCTGGTCGCTAATCACCACCCGGACTCCCTCCTCCAGCAACATGCGTGCGGTGGCCAGGCCCATGCCGGAATCGGCGCCGGTCACGACCGCCGTGGCACCCTTCAATCCATAGTCCATATCGATCCCCTATTTTCCGGGCCCCTATTTCCCGGGGGTGGGAACGTGGCCCCGCGGCGTCCGTTGCATGGGGTATGATCGATCCCGCCGCACAGACCATCCTCGATGCCATGCACTCCACCGCACATCCTATGCCGGACGATACCGACACGTGGCTCGCCGGATACCGGGCGAAGCTCGAGGCGCTGCGGCAATGGCAGGGTCCGCCCCCGCCGGCCGACATTCACCATGGGCCGGGACGCCGGGTCTATCGCCCGCGCGGCGCCGGGCCGTTCGCGACCTTGCTATTCTGCCATGGGGGCGGCTTCGTGGGAGGGACGCTGCACAGCTACGACATCCCGCTGCGGTGGCTCGTGCTGCAATCGGGCTGGCAAGTCGTCGCGGTCGAATACCGGTTGGCGCCGGAACATCCCTACCCGGCGGCCCTCGATGATTGCAGCAACGCGCTGTTCGACCTCACCCGGGGTGATCACGACGCCGACCCGGAACGGCTTGCGGTGATGGGCGACAGCGCCGGCGGCCTGCTCGCCGCCGTTCTGGCCCGGCACGCCCGTGACGCCGGGATCGCCCTGGTGCAGCAAATTCTGCTGTATCCCAACACGGATCTGCGTCCCCACGCGCCCTATGTTTCCCGGGCGGAATGGGATGGGACGGTGGTGCAGTTGGCGGAGTTATACCGGAGTCTCGATCTCTATCTGGGCACAACCGACCGCACCACGCCCGACGTGTCGCCGATTTTCGCCGACCTCACCGGACTTTGCCCGGCGCTGCTGATCACCAACGAGTGCGACCCGTTGCGCGACGAGGCCGAGGCCTATGCGGAACAGCTACGCCGGGCCGGGGTCGCCACGCTGCATGAACGGCTGCCGGGCATGATCCACGGCGTCTTGCAATATGCCGGCACGGTGCCGGCGGGTGAGGGCCTGATCACCCGCGTGGCACAGGCGTTAGGCGCGGCCGGCTAAGAACGGTTCGACCGCGGCCAGCACCTCGAGCGGGGCCTCCTCCGCCAGATAATGCCCGCTATCGACCGGCCCGCCCGTCACCGGACCCGCGGCATACTCCCGCCACAGCTCGAGCGGATCATACCATCCCCCAATCCGCCCCGTGGCCCCCCACAGCACCAGCACGGGACACTGGACGCGCTGGCCGAGGCTGCGGCTGATGCGGTCATGCACCAGGTCGATCGTGGCCGCGGCGCGATAATCCTCGCACATCCCGGCGATCGCCTCCGGATCGTGCGCGGCGGCGAGGTAGTCTGCCAGCGCCTCCGGACAGAAGAACGCCGCGTCCTTCGGCTCCCGCGAGGTATGGGCGCGGAACCAGATGGCGGGCGCCGCATTGATCAGCTCTTCGGGGAACGGATGCGGCTGCGCGAACCAGAACCAGTGATAGTAGCCGAGCGCAAACGCCATGTCCGTCCGCTCGAAATGCTCGATCGTCGGCACGATATCCATGATCACAAGACGTTCGACCCGCCCGGGATGATCGAGCGCCAGGCGATGCGCGACCCGTGCGCCGCGATCATGGCTTACGACAGCGAACCGCTCATGGCCGAGCGCGGTCATCAGCTCCGCCATATCCCGGGCCATGCTGGACTTGGCATAGGGCGCGTGGTCCTCGGTCGGCGCCGGCTTGAAGCTGCCGCCATAGCCGCGCAGATCGGGGCAGATCACCGTGTGCGTGCGGGCCAAGATGGGGGCCACGGCATGCCACATCGCATGCGTTTGCGGATTGCCATGCAACAGCAAGACCGGCGGGCCGGAACCGCCGATGCGCACCCGCAACGTCCCATCCGCCACCGCCACACGCGTCAGCGTGAAGCCGTCAAAAAAGCCCGGCGCGTGTTGTTGCAGCATGGGATCACCCTAATCTGGTAGGGAGCATCGAGCATCGGGGTGGCATGAATAAGGCAGCGATGCTGACAGAAGGCGTGATCGTGATCGGGGCCGGGGTCGCCGGGCTTGCGGCCGCGCAGGCGTTGCGGGCTCAGGGTGTTCCGGTGATTGTGATGGAGGCGTCGGCCCGGATCGGCGGACGGGCCTGGACCACCTGCCCGGCGCTGCTGGGCGGCGCGGCATTCGATCACGGCGCGTCCTGGTTGCATGCGGCGCAACGCAACCCTATCGCGGATTTAGCGAGGCAGGCCGGGATTGCGCTGATCGATTCGGACGCCGGGCGGCAGCAGCGCCTGTATATCGGGGGCCGATCGGCCACGAACGGTGAAACCGCCGCCTACCGCGCCGCGTGGGACCGGACGGACGCGCTGGTCCCGCCGCCGGCCGATACCAGTTTGCTTGCGCTGTTGAACCCGGACGATCCCTGGAGCCCGACGATCGCGCATTGGGAGGGCGCCATCATCGCCGCGGCCGACGCGGATGAATTAAGCGCAAAGGATTGGCACCAAAACGCGCTCAACGGCCCTAATCTCAGCGTCCCCGGCGGGCTCGGCACGCTGGTCGCCCGCTTGCTGGCCGGGCCGGTCCACCTAAATACGCCCGCGTTGGCGGTGCGCTGGGACGGGCCGGGTGTGACGGTCGAGACGGCGCAGGGAACGCTGCGGGCTGCCGCCTGTATCATCACCGTCTCGACCGGCGTGCTGGCGGCGGGGCTCATCCGGTTCGACCCGGCGCTGCCCGGCGACATCCAGAACGCCATCCATGCCCTGCCGATGGGGTTGCTCAGCAAGGTCGCCCTGCCTGGAACGCTGGACCTGCCGCCCCACACATCCCTGGTGCGCCGGCTGGGTCCGGGTGAGCCGGCCATGAACTTCATCGCCGGGCCGGGGGGTGACTTGTATGTTCTGGGCTTCATGGGCGGCCGCACCGCATGGGCGCTCGCGGGGGATGACGCGGCGGCCGAGGACTTTGCCCGGGCGGAGTTGCGGCGCATGCTGCCCACGGCGCTTGCGCCGGGTGCGGTCGTCACCGGCTGGGGCACCGACCCCTGGACCCGCGGCGCTTACGCCTACGTCCGGCCCGGCCAGGCGGGCGCGCGGCGTGTGTTGGCGGAAACCATCCAGGCCGACCGCCTGGCATTCGCCGGGGAAGCCACGCGCATCGACGGCCTGGCCGGCACCGTGGGCGGTGCCTTCCTGAGTGGCCAGGAAGCGGCGCGCCGGCTGGCAAAAGGCACAAAAGCCTAAGCGCGCGGTCGGCACGCATGCCTCCGTCCCAGATACAACCGTTACATTTTGACACCTTGTTAACACCTCACGAAGGTGAAACTATCTGGTCGCAGGGATGAGGGAGCGATATGAGCGACTCAAATTTTAATTTAAGTGCGTTTGGCGATTCCTCAAATTATTACTCCAGCACTTATGGTGGAACGAGCTTTGGAGTAACGAGCTATAGTCCGTGGAGCACGTCCGGTCCGACAAGCTCGGGGGGGGGTACGCCACTCCTAACGCTAGTGCTCTCCTGAACCAATACCAGGGACGCGCATCACCGACATCAAACCTGGTCATTGAGAGCAATGATGGCCAGCTCATCGCCCAGGGAACCGTTTCGCAACTGTTACCCCAAGCAGCAGCAATCGAAAAAGTTGCGGATTACCTGAATAGGTATTACATCGATAGCGCTCGATTTCCTACCCTTCTTATTCCATCAGCAATATCAGGGTCGGTTAGCTTCAAAAGCAACGGTCTTTTTGAGCAGTATCTGGTCCGAACCGCCTCCCCGATCATCCCCGACAGCGTTCTCGCATCTGGCTTTCAATCTACGTTAGGCCGCGCTGCGTCATCGGCGGACGTCGCCAACATGCAGGCAAGCGTGAACGCGGGAGCTTTACTCAGCACGGTCCAATATAATCTTGCTCACACCGCCGAAGCGGCCCAGAGGATCCAGGATGTCGCCCAACAAACGATTAATCGCGCCCTGAGTCCGAGCGACTTATCGTCCTGGCAGAATGCTCTCGGAACGACGTCGCTGGCTTCCGTCCGGGCAGCCGTTGCTAATACGCCGGAAGCATCAGACCGCATTCAAAATATCAGCTTGCAGACCCTCAACCGATACCTCAATCCGAGCGACATGCGGTTCTGGCAGTCTTACCTCGGCACGACGTCGCTCCAAACCGTTCAGGCGACCATCGCCACTACGTCCGAAGCGTCGGATCGCATCCAGGATGTGAGCTTGTTGTTGCGCGACAATCTGGGTGAGAAAATCCGTCAATCAGGATGAGAATACGCGACCGCAACGGGATTGATGATGTTCGTGTTGATCGCCGCGGGCAAGGACTAAGTTTGGGTTTGATTGTCGGGCAGCGACACAGTGTCGAGGTCCTTGATTGTCGCGTAGTGCTGCGGTCGCCCGGCGCCCTTGTGTTTGCGTTCGAGCGCGGCGCGGCGCCGGTAACTGTCGACGTTGATTTCGAAGATCGTGGCGTGGTGGACGAGGCGATCGACGGCGGCCAGGGTCATGGCAGGATCCGGGAACACCTTCCCCCAAGCGCCAAAGGGCTGGTTTGCCGTGATCAACGTGGATCGGCGTTCGTAACGGGCGCTGATCAACTCGAACAGGACCGAGGTTTCCGCCTGGTCCTTGCTGACATAGGCGAGGTCGTCGAGGATCAGCAGATGGAAGCGGTCGAGCCGGTTGATGGCGGCCTCGAGTGCCAGTTCGCGGCGTGCCACCTGAAGTTTCTGGACCAGGTCGGAGGTGCGGGCGAACAACACGCGCCAGCCGTTTTCCACCAGGGCCAGGCCGATGGCTGACGCCAGATGGGTTTTGCCGCCGCCCGGTCCGCCGATCAGCAGCACGTTGGCGCCCTTGTCGATCCAGCTGTCGCCGGCGCAGATCGCGAGCACGTGGGCCTTGGAGACCATCGGCACGGCGTTGAAGTCGAAGCTGTCGAGCGTCTTGCCGGGCAGCAACTGCGCCTCGACCAGATGTCGCGCCAGGCGGCGGCGATCGCGCTCTCCGATCTCGTGCTCGGCCAGCGTGGCCAGAAAGCGCGCCGCGGGCCAGCTTTCCTTGTCAGCGCGCGCGGCCAGGCTCGGCCAATCCTGCTTGATCGCGGGCAGGCGGAGGTCGTTCAGCATCAGCGTGAGCCGGGCGGCATCGATGGTCTCGGTCATGCCGCTTCTCCGTCGATGTGGCTGACATGGCTGCCGAGCAGGTCCTCATAGGCGGTCAGCGGCATGAGATGGACGACGATCTCCGGCAATGCGGCCGGGTCCGGCGCAAAGCGTGCGCGTAAGGTGGCGAGGTCGGGGAGCTGGGCTGCCGACAGATCGGCCTCGAGCGCCCTGGCGAGCTCGGCCTCGCAGCCGCGCTCGTGGGCCAGGACCAGCAGATCGACCATCAAGCGGCATGCCGATCGCTCCGGCAGTTTTTCGAGCAGCCGGTCGAAGGTCAGGCGATAGGCGTCGCGCGGAAACAATTGGTCGCGGTAGACGAGGTTGAGCAACGCCATCGGTTTGCGCCGGAGGGCATGGATCACGTGGCGGTAGTCGACGACATGCGCGTGCTTGCCGCTGGCGGGCGCCCTGCCGCGCGGCAGGGTCATCAGCGACGTGCCACCGATGAACAGGTCGAGCCGGTCATCATACAGCCGGGCGCGCAGGCGATGGCCGATCAGCCGGGATGGGACCGTGTAGAACACTTTGCGCAGCGTGAAACCGCCCGACGAGGTGACGGTGACGACGGTTTCCTCGTAATCGCAGGTCCGCTGACCCGGCAGATTCTGCAAGGCGGGCCGCTCGGCCTCGATGCGCTTGGCGTGGTGGGCGAGGCTGCCAAAGGTTCCGTCAGGCGAAGCCTGATGGAATGGCTGACGAGGGGTTCTTGCGGCTGACGATCTCGTCGATGAAGCGGCGATAGCTGGCCAGATCGTCGAAGTCCCGGGTGCCGCGCATGAGCAGAGCGTCTTCGACAGCCTTTTTAAGATGGCCGTGGGCGCTTTCGATGACGCCATTCTCGTGCGCGACGCCGCGGTTGTTGCGGGTGGGCTGCATGCCGTAATGGGCACACAGCGCGTCATAGCGCCGGGTCAGGTCCTCGCGGGCGTCCTGGTCCAGGTTGCGGAATGCGGCCGAGAGGCTGTCGCTGCGGTGCTCGAGTGGCGCTCCGCCGAGGACCCAAAGCGCGTTTTGCAGCCCTTCGGCCAGGGCGACATAGCTCTCGCCGCCGAGGATGACATGGGCATGTTCGAAGCCGGAGTAGGCCAGCCGGAAGTGATAGAGGCGATGATCGAGGCCGGCGCTTGCGATGGTCACGCCGAGATCGGCCATGTCGGTGAAGTCCGACAACCCCCTATGGCCCGGCTCATGGACCTGGCGGAAGATCACCTCCTGATCGGCACCATGCACCGCTCGCCAGGAACGGATGCGGCGCTCCAGGGTGCGGCGCGCGCCGGCGGACAGATCCGGATGGCGGCGCTGCATTTCTTCGAAGATGGCGACCGAGCGCAGGCCGGGGGCGGCGATCAGCATCGGCACGACCTCGGCGTCGAAGAAGTCGACGAGCGGATCGGGCCGGCGACGGCCGCGCGGCTTCTTTTTTACTGAAGGCAGCCGGTGATCCTGCTCATGGCGATAAGCGGTGGCGGTGCTGATGGCCGCTTTTGCGGCAGAGATCGCCGGGCCGTCTGTCTGTCGGAAGGTCATGTAAAGCCTCATCTGATGATCAGTGACATGGCGGCCGGGCAACGGGGATCTCCTCGCGAGAGGACCATCCACAGGCCAAGCCGGTCGCGATCACCAGACGATCGGTCCCCGTCGGGGGGACCTCAGGTCAAGTGTTTCGCCGTTTGCGCCTCCGATCGGGCTTCGCCCTCCCTTCGTTGCAAACGGCGGAACACTTTCTCATCCTGATTGACGGGGATTCTCACCTTGATCGACGCGCAGCAAGCTTGCAGACCCTCAATAGATACCTCGATCCGAGCGACAAACCTTTTTGGCAGGGCTATCTTGGGGTAAACTCGCTCTCCGCCTTGCGTCAGGCAGAGGCGCACACAGCCGAGGCCGTTACCGAGATCGGTAGTTTTTACCGGGACGTGCTGAACCGATCAGCCGATCCCGACCCGGGTGTCATCACAAACTGGGAGAATGCCCTGGGAACAAGCTCAGCGGCTGCCGTGCGGATGTCGTTTGCGGTTTCAGCCGAAGCCGCCTCCGATATCGCTGGTTTATATGTGGGCGAATTTGGAAGGCAGGCAGACCCGGGTGCTATCCCCTATTGGCAAACGGCTCTGGCCGGACCTTGGCACTTAACTGGTATCCGCTGGTATTTCGCACACCTACCAGACGCAGCCGCGGCCATCAGTTCCGTTTATCAACAGGTTCTGGGGCGGGCAGCTGATAGTTCAGCGTCTTATTTTCAAGATCAGCTTCAGAATCCAGATTACAACTTATCCAATGTTGCATTTGATCTAGCATCGTCGGCTGAAGCGGCATCTAAGGTCACGTCACTATTGAACAGCTATCAAGTTGGATCACCCTTTGCGATCCAGTTTAGCGAAGCAGAGCTTGCGTCAGGTGTATCGCTAAGTCAGATAGGGTCTGATCTTCTACAGCTTGCTGCCTATAATCCACCTGACCAAACAATTTTGCCGCCAGGTATTCCGGTTGGCCCATATAGGGACCTGGCGCCAAACCCTGGTGCGATTCCCATTGGGGCACGAGACATCCTGTCATACCGAACATTTATTTATGATCAAGGAACGGATACGTATCAAGTCCAATTCCATTTCCGTAACGATATGAAGCCCACTCCGACTTACAATGATCGCGGCTCTTCCCCACGCACGGAGGAATTCGGGTTTGTTATCGTCACACCGGGAACACCAACCCCAACCGACGGAAAAAACCCACTCTTCGGAATTAGAATAGGCTTTAAGTCTTATTATCCAGGTCTTCTGTATGGAAAGCCTTATTTTATCGTTTACGCAAATGGTCAAGCCATATCTCCAGTGACGGGCAGAACTGTCTCAGATGAAGAAAGTCACTACCCTATCGACGTGCGGTCGACTGCGCGCAGCATTTTACAGTCTTATTAACTTACTAATATTTTTACAATATGGAGTTAATATTGTGGCAATTCGCAGGCCTGAACCAGGCATTCCTGATATGCTATCTGAAATACTCCTTTGGATGTACTCTGTAAATTCCAGATTTACGAATCAAGCTATCCACATTGGAAGTGACTTTATTTTTATTGACGAACACGGAAATCGATTGCTGATCTCCCCGACTATCCGGCGTGGAGCAGTCAAAAAATTGTGGACTTTAATGGAAGTCGAATTAGAAGAGTGGGATATCGACGGCGATCCCTGGTATAAATTTGTTAATGGGGCCGTCATTCAAGTCCTGCCCTCTGATAAACCCAGAGGTACGCTTTACGGCAAGGGAATGGCGGTGGAAGACTTCTGAGCTTCGGGCGGCGTCGTCGTCCAAGGTGACGTGCTGTCCTCACAAATCGTCATTGCGACTTCGGCACCGGCCTTCGGCGGACCCTGTGGATGAAAGTAATCCGAGATTCTTCCTGTCACATGGTGGGTTGCGAAGGGCAACCCACCCTACGAGGCTGTGAATCTTTGTCGATTGGGCTGGCGGGTATTGGCGAGGTGACGTGCGATGTGATTCGATGCGGTAACACATCGTGGGGG
>JAYVOF010000071.1:0-15247 GCA_043758105.1 Rhodospirillales bacterium
CGGCCATATTGCGGCGCTTTATGGGGTCTTGTGAATGAAAAGTTCGTTCAATTAAAATATGGTTCTTAACTCGACCGAGCCAGTGAGCAGGGAAGCTGCAGCCGGATGGGGGCGTCTGTCAGTGGTTAAAGCGGGACCTAGAGGTCATTTAAACGGATTAGAACCGGCTTCTTCATTGTTCCCACGAATGTGCGCGCATGTTCGAAAGGCATTCAGCGCTCTTGAGGAGCCAGAGAGCGAAATATTCATCGGTTTGGCTTTGCCGACCACAATGGTCATGACCTTTGACTTGTCCATCAAAGCTAGCATCTCTAAAGCGGTTTCGTCAGGCACTTCAGCCGATATTGAGGAGTCCGTGTTCCCGCCTATTAACAATTCAAATTGCTTATCCTTGATGTTAAGGGCGACCATGCCTGCGACATCGGTTGGAAGAGACCACGCGGAATTAGACATACGCAACTCCGTGACACCATTCTGGGCACGAAATCCCAAGCCAGATTGAGCATGTGCCGCAACACAGATGTCCGGAGCCGCGGTTTGGCTGACAGAGTGAGAAGCTGCCATCCATTGTCCACTGACGGCTAGCACACTCATCTTTTCTTCGCTGTGGGCAGTCGAAAACCAGATTAGACCTATGAATACGAAAATTCTTTTCACGTCATGCTCCTGCTCAAGACCCGCGCCCTACCCATCGCGATCTTAAAGGCAAACTTGTGGGAACTCAACCTAGCGTTGTGAGTCCAAGTCACTGAACTCTTAGGAGGAGTGGGCGAAAATCAGTTTTGGGAACCCTGCGAGCGCGTAGCTTTGGACAACTACAGTTGCGGGCAATATACCGATGGTAGGCTGTTGCTTGATGCTCGATGGGTGCAAAAACGGTTCGGAGCGGGTCGATCACCAAGGCTTCGTCACCGGTGCAGAATGGCCATCTCCGCATCCCACACCCCATCGAAGGCCGGAGCCGTCGGATCGAACCCAGGCGGCATTACGACGCTGCCCTTCATCGACGCGACCCACTCTTCCCACGTTTCAGCCTTCGGCTTCGGCAAAGTTTCAGCTTTCGGCTCCGGGCGCGTAAGCACACCGACGACCCGGCCGCGCTTTGTGACCGTCACCTTGTCGATTTCGCCCGCCGCCAGTTGGTCGAAAATCTCCGAGCATTTCGCTTTGAATGCGGTTACGTTCATCATTGTTTCGGTCATGGGTGGCTCCCGTCTCTAATATGAGCCAGTTCGGCCAATACAACAACCGCACCCTTGTCATTCCCGCCCCAATCCGCCATACCCCGCGCGTCCGCACCGTGCGGGCAAATTCACATGCGGGGTGCCTTTCCCGGGGAAACCCAGGTTCCGGTGCCGCAAGGCTTGGCCCCGCAGAGGATCAACCGGACCATCAGGAAAGGAGCACGCTCATGGCGATGCCCGATTTTACCTTGCGTCAACTGCTCGAAGCCGGCGTGCATTTTGGACACCACACCCGCCGATGGAACCCGCGCATGGGGCCGTATATCTTCGGCATCCGCAACCAGGTCCACATCATCGACCTGCAGCAGACCGTGCCGATGCTGGACCGCGCCCTCCGCGCCGTGCGGGACGTGACGGCGGCCGGCGGGCGCGTGCTGTTCGTCGGCACCAAACGGGCGGCGGCGGAATACGTGGCCGAGAGCGCCAAGCGCTGCGGCCAGTATTACGTGAACCATCGCTGGCTGGGCGGCATGCTCACCAACTGGAAGACCATCACCGGGTCGATCAAGCGGCTCCGCCAGATCGAGGAGATGCTGGCCGGCAACATCGAGGGTCTGACCAAGAAAGAGGTGCTGGACATCACCCGCGACCAGGAAAAGCTGGAGCGGGCACTAGGCGGCATCAAGGACATGGGCGGCCTGCCGGACATCCTGTTCATCATCGACACCAATAAGGAGAAGCTCGCGGTCGAGGAAGCCAACAAGCTCGGCATCCCCGTGATCGCGATCCTGGACAGCAACTCCGACCCCGAGGGCGTGACCTACCCGATCCCCGGTAACGACGACGCGATCCGCGCCATCACCCTGTATTGCGACCTGATTTCCGGCGCCGTGCTGGACGGCATCAGCGCGGAAATGGTGGCGAGCGGCCAGGATTACGGCGCGTCCGAGGAGCTGCCGCCAGCATTGATGCCGGCCTTGCCGGACGCGATGCCCGACGCCCAGCCTGCCGCGTAAAGGAACCGAGAGATGGCTGAGATTTCAGCGGCGATGGTCCGCGACCTGCGCGAGAAGACCGGCGCGGGCATGATGGACTGCAAGCGGGCGCTCACCGAGAGCGCCGGCGATGCCGAGGCCGCGTTCGATTGGCTCCGTAAAAAGGGCCTGTCGGCGGCGGCGAAGAAAAGCGGGCGCGTGGCGGCGGAGGGTCTGGTCGGGGTCGCGACCGGCAAGAACCGGGCGGCCATGGTCGAGGTGAATGCCGAGACCGATTTCGTGGCGCGGAACGAGGCGTTCCAGACCACGGTCGAGGCCATCGCCAAGATCGCGCTCGATGTCGGCGAGGATCTCGAGGCCATCAAGGCCGCGCCGTTCCCCGGTACCGGCCGCACGGTGGCCGAGGAGCTCACGCACCTCATCGCCATCATCGGCGAGAACATGACCATCCGCCGGGCGCGCGTCATGCACGTGGAGCATGGGGTGGTTGCCACCTATGTTCATAACGTGCTGCGCCCCGGTCTGGGCAAGATCGGCGTGCTGGTGGCGCTCGAGGGCAAGTCCGAGGCGGACGCCATGGTGGCGCTCGGCCGGCAAATTGGGATGCACGTGGCGGCCACCAAGCCGGATGCGCTCGATATCGACGCGGTGGACCCGGCAGCGCTCGAGCGGGAGCGCGGCGTGCTGACGGAAAAGGCGCGGGCCGATGGCAAGCCCGACGCCATCATCCCCAAGATCATCGAGGGGCAGATCCGCAAGTTCTACGAGCAGGTCGTACTGCTGGAGCAGGTCTGGGTGCATGATGGCGAGTCGCGGGTCCGCGCCGTGGTAAAACAGGCAGGCGCCACCCTCACCGGCTTCGACCGCTTTGCGCTGGGCGAAGGGATCGAGAAACAGACCGGTGATTTCGCGGCCGAGGTCGCGGCAGCATCGGGTATTCCGCAAGAGCCGGCACCGCCTCTCTAGCGTAAACCGGCCTTCCACAGGGGAGGCCGGCCGTGGCCCGGCGTAGCGAATCCCGTAGCGAACAGCAGGCTAACGCACAGCCCCGGCGCGGCATTGTGGAGACGAAGCGTGGCACCGTGCAGATCGGCGACCGCGGCGACCAGGCTCAGTCCCAGCCCATTACCCGGCGTCGTTCGACTGCGTTCGCCGCGGTAGAATCTGTGGACCAGGCGTGGTAAATCCGCCGGTGCGACGCCCGGGCCGTCATCCTCTACGGTGAGGCACGGGCCCGCTCCCGCGTCGCCCACGCGCACCATGATCCGGGTTCCCGGCGGCGTATGGCGCAACGCGTTTTCCATTAGATTGGCGGCCGCCTGCGTCAGCAACTCCTGGTCGCCATGGACGGTGATGCCGGGTGCGACATCCGTCTCCAGACGATGCCCGGCCTCCTCGGCATCCGGCCGGTACGCGTCGGCGATCGAGTCAGCCACCGCGGATAAATCCACCACGCCAAATCCCGCCCGGGGTGACGCGCCCTCCACCTGCGCGATGCGCAGCAGGGCGGAGAACGTGTCGAGCAACCCCACCGCCTCGCGCAGCGCCCCGTCCACGGCCGCCTCGTATTCCGGGACCGACCGCGCATGGCTGCGTGCTTCTTCCAGCCGCTGATACAGCCGGGACAGTGGCGTGCGGAGATCATGCGCCACGTCGCTGCTGACTTGGTGCAAGCTGTCCATCAGCGCGCCGATGCGGTCCAGCATATGGTTGAGCGTCGCCGCCAGCCGGTCCAAATCGTCCCCGGTCCCGCGCACCGGCACCCGGCGCGCGAGGTCGCCGCCGATGATGGCCTCCGCCGTCCGGGCGATGGCGTCCACCCGGGCCAGGAACGCCCGGCTGAGCAGCACGCCGCCGCCGACGCCCAGCACAACCGCCAGCCCTACCGTCCAGAGAAACGCAGTAGCGACGGCCTCTTCGACCTCGGTCACCCGGCCCAGATCGTCGCCCACGGCCAGCAGCACGCCGCCGCCCAAATCGGACACCAACGCCCGCACCCGCTCCGGATGTCCGCCATCCTCTTTGGCGTCGGGCACGTCGACCACGGTCCATCCTGGACGATGTGGGATGCCCGGCATTTCGCCGGCCCGGTGCGCGCCCGACCCATCTTGCACCAGGTAGTCCAGCGCGGTCGTCCCGCGGCCCCGGGCGTGGATGACCGCCAGCAAGTGGTCGAGGCCACCCGTGCGGAATTCGCTCTGCAAGAAAATGGACTCCGCCTCGATCCGCACGGTCATCTGGTCCTGCAACGCGGAGCGTGCGGCGAGGAAGACGGCGGCCCCCAGCACGCAGGCCGACAGGGCGAACACGGCGACATACAGCGCAGCCAGCCGGAAGCTCGCGGTCCGCAGCACACGGGGCAAGCTCACCTTAAGGGGGGGCGGCACGGAGCGCGTAGCCGGAGCCGCGGATGGTGTGGATCAGCTCGGGGTCGGTGCCGCCGCGGCTGATCTTGCTGCGGAGGCGGCTGATATGGGTCTCCACGATGTTGGTCTTGGGGTCGAAGTGGAAATCCCACACGCCCTCCAGCAGCATGGTCCGCGTCACCACCCGGTCGGCGTGCCGCACCAGGAATTCGAGCAACCGGAACTCGCGCGGCTGCAACTCCACCCGTTCGCCGCCGCGGGTGACGGTGCGTTTCAGCAGGTCCAACTCCAGGTCCGCGACCATGAGCATGACCGGAACGTCGGACAGCGGTGGACGCCGGGCGAGGGCATGGATGCGGGCCAGCAACTCGGCAAAGGCGAAGGGCTTGACCATGTAGTCGTCCCCCCCGGCCTCTAGCCCGTGCACCCGGTCGCCGACGCCGCCCAGCGCCGTCAAGAACAGCACCGGCGCCTTGACCCCTGCGCCGCGGAGGGTGCGCACAAGGCGGAGGCCATCCAGGCCGGGCAGCATCCGGTCCACCACGAGCACGTCATACAGGCCGCCCACCGCCATCATCAGGCCGTCCTGGCCGTTTGGCGCATGGTCCGCCAAATGCCCGTGTTCGGTTAGCCCGCGCACGATATAGGCGGCGGTCTCGGCATCGTCCTCGATCACCAGCACTTTCACAGCATACCCTTTCCTCGTCCTCACGCCCATGGGGGCATCACCCTGCCGGGTGACGCCCCCTAGCGTAGGGTCAGTCGTTGTCTTCGGCGTCCGCGTCCTTGCTCGCGGTCACCTGGCCGGTTTGGCCATCGACCAGGACGGTCTTGACCCCCTGCGGCCCGGCGATCTCGACCGCGATGTGGTCCGTGCCGCCCTCGTGCGACAGATCCGCACTCAGGGCCCGGCCGCCGGCACTCTGCTCGGCGGCCGCGATGGCCTGTGGCAGTGTCAGTTTCATGGTGGCGAGGGCGGCGATGTCCCGGCTGTCCTGCTTACCCTCGTCCCCGGACTTGGCCCAGGCCGTGCCGGCCACGGCACCGATTGCGAGCAGGGCAGCCAAGGCCACGGGAAGTGTGCGCTTGATGGTCATGGTAGGGTCATCCTCGTTGTGTTCAGCGGGGCAGAATGCTTCGCGCTGATAAGGACAGTGGGCTCCCCCGGATTGGGCGGCCCGGGACGGCGCCATACCGTTTGCCAATCCGTGCCCCCCGGTCAGACCTGCGGGTCAGACCTGCCGGTCAGACTTTGCCCGTGACACCGTCCATGACCGAGAGGAGGTCCGTGAGTGACGCCTTGCACGCCGCCGCGTCCGGCGTGCTGGCGCGGAGCGCGTTCAGCGCCCGGTCGATCGCCTTATCGATCGTGTGCCACTCCGCCGCAGAGCGTGGCTTCAATGAGGGCTCCGCCTCGTCCCAGGACAGTTCGAGGTCCTTGATCCGGGTCTTGGCGCCAGCCAGGTCGCCCCGATCGACCAGCGCCGCCGTGTCCACCACAATGGCGCGATAGGCGGTAAGGTCGCCGATCTTGGACGCGGCGATGGCGATCCCCGGGGTAAAGACCGCCAGACTCGCGGCCCCGGTCAGGCCGAGCGATACGGCCAAGACGGCGGTGTGGGTCATTTTGTGCATGGAATGTCCTTTCAACGGTGAATACGGTGTCAGATATCGCGTGCTTGCAGCGTCCGGCGGCGCCCCTCTGGACGCAGGGTAAACCACGTGACCAGGGCAATGATCACGGCCAGGAACGCAAGGCTGGTGACGATGGTGCCGAGCCCCAACCCGCCATTTGGCCGCGATTGCGACAGCAAATCACCGAACGAGGCACCGAGCGGCCGGGTCAGGATGTAGGCGAGCCAGAAGGTCAGCACGGCATTACCGCCCATCTTGTAGGCCAGAAAAATCGCCGCGATCAGGCCGCCGAACACCAGGCTGCCGATCGTGAAGCCCAGGCTCAGGGCCTCGGTCGCCAAATCGCCGGCGGCGGTGCCGAGGGCGAAGGTGAACAAGATGGCCGCCCAGTAGAACAGCTCCCGCTTGCGGGTCGTGATGGTGTGGATCGACAGCGTATGCTCGCTCGCATACCAGGCGGCGAACGTGGCGGCCAAGGCCAGGGTGAAGCAGATTGTGCTGGTATACAGGCTGATGTCGAGCTTGTCGGTCAGCGCGTCCGTCAGCTGCGTGCCGACCACGCTCACGAGCACGACGGTCAGCCAGTAGGTGGACGGCACGTACTGAAGCGCCCGGAGCTGCGCAACCAGCGCCGTCAGCAAGAGCGCCACCATGATGGCACCGGTGACGGCGGTGCCGAGGCCCACGTGGACCGCCAGATAATCGGCCCCGGTTTCACCGACCGTCGTCGCCATGATCTTGATGAGCCAGAAGGCGGCGGTGACCTCCGGGACCTTGTTCAGCATCTGCCGGGCGGGGGTTGCGGTGGTTTCCATCAGCGGCCGATCCTGGTTGTGGCGTCTTCTTATTATTCCGACCATGATGTTGCGGGGCCTTGGCCCAGGGATTGAAAATCCCCAATGTGCTTCCGGCGACAGTCAAAAAACCTCCTGGTCGTTGCAAACCTTGTGGGGGGCTGCGACTGCAACTAGGTTGCTGACCGCCCCCACTCTTAAGGACCCCATGTCACAACACCCCACCCATAAACGCGTCCTGCTGAAAGTCTCGGGCGAGGCGTTGATGGGCAAGCGGGAGTATGGTCTCGATACGGAGACGGTGGCCAAGATCGCGTTGGACGTGCGGGACGTGGTGGCGATGGGCGTACAGGTTTGCCTCGTGATCGGCGGCGGCAATATTTTCCGGGGCGTGGCGGCGGCGGCGGGCGGCATGGACCGGGCGCAGGCGGATTACATGGGCATGCTGGCCACCGTCATGAACGCATTGGGCATGCAAAGCGCGCTGGAACGCCGCGGCGTGCCGACCCGGGTGCAGTCGGCCATTCCCATGAGCACGGTGTGCGAGCCCTACATCCGCCGCCGGGCCGAGCGGCATATGGAAAAGGGGCGCGTCGTGATCTTCGCCGCCGGCACCGGCAATCCGTTCTTCACCACCGACACCGCCGCCGCACTCCGCGCGGCCGAGATGAATTGTGACCTGTTGCTCAAGGGCACGCAGGTCGATGGCGTCTATTCCGCCGATCCGCGCAAGCACCCGGACGCTCACCGCTATGACGAGCTGACCTATCTTGACGTGCTGTCGCAAGATTTGGGTGTCATGGATGCGGCCGGGATCAGCCTTGCGCGGGAAAACGGTCTGCCGATCATCGTCTTCAACATCCACGCCCCCGGCGCCTTCGCTCGGGTGATGCGCGGCGAGGGCCGGTTCACCCGCATCATCGAACCGCAGCACGCGTAGCGAGGGACAACAATTGCCCGCCGACCTCCCGACCCTGACCGCCGATCTGACCCGCCGCATGGATGGGGCGCTCGAGACATTACGCCGCGATTTCAGCGGCCTCCGCACCGGACGCGCCAGCCCGGCGCTGCTGGAGCCGGTGAAGGTCGAGGCGTATGGCACGTCCGTCCCCATCACCCAGGTCGGCACGATCGGTGTGCCCGAGCCGCGGATGATCACGGTGCAGGTCTGGGACCGCACGCTGATCGGCGCGGTGGAGCGGGCGATCCGGGACAGCGGCCTCGGCCTCAATCCGGGGTCGGACGGCCAAGTGGTGCGGGTGCCGATCCCGCAATTGACCGCCGAGCGCCGGACGGAGCTGGCGAAGGCGGCCGGGCGCTATGCCGAGGGGAGCCGCGTCGCGATCCGCGGCGTGCGCCGGGACGGCATGGACCAGATTAAGGCATTCGAGAAAAAGGGCGAGATCAGCGAGGATGATTTAAAAGACTGGTCCGACACCGTGCAGAAACAGACCGATGGCTATATCAAGCGCGTCGATGAGGCGCTGATGGAAAAGGACCGGGAAATCCGGCAGGTCTAGCAATCAATGGGTGTGCAGCGGGATGAGGTAGCCGGGCGGGTGCAGGTGGGATCGCAGGTGATCCCGCCCCGGCACGTGGCTGTGATCATGGACGGTAATGGCCGCTGGGCCGCGGCGCGCGGCCTGCCCCGGGTTGCGGGGCACCGCGCGGGGGCCCAGGCGGTCCGCCGCACGATCGAGCGCGCGATCGCGTCGGGCGTCACCTGGCTTACGCTGTATGCCTTCAGCAGCGAGAACTGGCGGCGCCCGGCGGACGAAGTGCTGGAGCTGACCGGGCTATTGAAACATTATTTGCGCCAGGAATTGGCGGAATTGGCGTCCGAAGGGGTGCGGCTCCGCGTGATCGGCGACCGGACCCGGTTCGACCCGGAAACCCGCGCCGAGCTGGATCGGGCAGAGGCTAAGACGCTCGGCAATGCCCGGCTCAATCTCAATATCGCGCTGAGCTACGGCGCCCGGGACGAGATCGTGGCCGCCGCCCGCGCCATCGCCACCGCCGCCAAACGTGGCGAGCTCGACCCGGCGCAGTTGAACGAGGCCGAGTTCGAACGCCACCTCAGCACCGCCGGCATGCCGGACCCCGATCTGATGATCCGCACCTCTGGTGAGTGCCGGCTGTCCAATTTTCTACTCTGGCAAGCGGCCTACGCTGAATTGGTGTTCCTCGACGTGCTATGGCCGGATTTTGGCTCGGCCGAGTTCGACGCCGCCCTGGCCGAGTTCGCCCGGCGGGAGCGCCGTTTCGGTGCCCGCCCTGGTTGATCGGCCCTCTTCTGCTCGGCCCCCGTCTTTTCCGCCCGTGTCACGCTGGGCCGATCTGAGGCTGCGTGTGGCCTCGGCCGCGGTGCTGGCACCGGTGGCATTGGCCTGTTTGTGGGTGGGCGGCTATGCCTGGGCCGCGCTCGTGATCGTGGCGGGCGGGGGAATGGCTGTCGAATGGGCCCGGTTGGGTCCGGGGCAAAACCGCTTGAAGGATGAGCTGCTCGTGGCCGTGCCGGTGGTCTATGCGTCCATCGCCGCGCTGTTCTGGCCGGGCTATGGCCTGCAGGCGCTGGCGCTCGGCTTCGTGGGATCCTGGCTGTTTAGCGTGCGCCCCGCGCTGGCGCTCGGCGTGCCGTATGCGGGGCTGGGCACGCTCGCGTTGCTTTGGCTGCGGGGCGATGCCGCGGTTGGTTTGATGAACCTGCTGTTTTTAGTGTTGGCGGTGTGGGCGAGTGACATTGCGGCCTATGCAGTCGGCCGATGGTGGGGGGGTGCGAAGCTGGCACCGCGTATTTCGCCCGGTAAAACCTGGTCCGGATCGATCGGCGGCGTGGCCGGTGCGGCGCTGGCAGGGTTGGTTCTAGCCAGCGTGACCGGGATCGGTTCGCCCGTGCGGGCCGTGCTGGTGGCGGCTGCGTTGGCCGTGATCGGTCAGGCGGGTGACTTGCTGGAAAGCGCCATCAAGCGTCATTTCGGCGTGAAGGACAGCAGCCACCTCATTCCCGGCCATGGCGGACTGCTGGACCGGTTGGACGGCTTCCTTACCGCCGCCCCGGCCGCGGCATTGCTGGCGCTTTGGATGGGACGGGGAGTGGTTGTATGGCAGTAGCCATGCGTACGGTAACGGTGCTGGGTAGCAGTGGCAGCGTTGGTGCGAGTACTGTGGATTTGTTGGCCGCCAATCCGGAGCTATTCCGGATCCGCGCCTTGGTCGGTGGCCGCAACGTCGCGGTGCTGGCGCAGCAGGCCCGCACCCTCCGGGCGGAGATCGCGGTGATCGCCGATCCTTCGTGTCATGCCGCCCTCACCGCCGCGCTGGCAGGTTCGGGCGTGGCCGTCGCGAGCGGCGCGCAGGCCGTGCTGGATGCGGCAGCGCTGCCGGCGGATTGGACCATGGCGGCCATCACCGGTGCCGCCGGGCTGCCGCCGACGCTTGCCGCCATCCGCCGCGGCGGCGTGATCGCCCTCGCGAATAAGGAGGCACTGGTCTGCGCCGGCGAGATCATGCTGGCCGCCGTGCGGGACGCGGGTGCCACGCTGCTGCCGGTCGATTCGGAGCATAATGCGATCTTCCAGGCCATGGCCGACGGCAACCGGGACGCGGTCGAGCGGATCGTACTGACCGCATCCGGCGGCCCGTTCCGGCTCTCGACGCTGGATGAAATGACCCGGGCCACGCCCGAAATGGCGCTCCGCCACCCGGTCTGGTCCATGGGTGCCAAGATTTCCATCGACAGCGCCACCATGTTTAACAAAGGGCTGGAGCTGATCGAGGCGGCGCGGCTGTTCGCGATGGACGAGGCCGATATCGGCGTGCTGATCCATCCGCAATCGGTGATCCACGGCCTGGTGCACTACCGGGACGGCAGCGTGCTGGCGCAATTGGGCTCACCCGACATGCGCATTCCGATCGGTCACGCGCTGGCCTGGCCGGGCCGGATTGCGACCCGTTCCCCCCGGCTGGACCTGGCGGCGCTCGGCACGCTGGAGTTTCATGAGCCGGACCCGGTGCGTTTCCCGGCCCTGCGCCTGGCGCGTGACGCCTTGCGGGCCGGGCGCGGGGCCCCCACCATCTTATCGGCAGCGAATGAAATCGCGGTCGAGGCGTTTTTGGCCCGGCGGCTGGGCTTCACCGCCATCGCGGACCTGGTGGCGGCGGTGCTCGACCGGCTGGGCAGCCCGGCCACGGATAGTCTCGAGGCGGTGCTGGAATGGGACGGGGCGGCGCGGCGGTCGGCGCTGGGTATTGCTGCCGCGCGCGCGGCGTGACGATTTTTGACGTTTCGGGGTTTCGATGATCATTCCTGATGTGGTTCGCAGCGTTCTGGCCTTCCTCCTCGTGCTCGGCGTGCTCGTTTTCGTGCACGAGATGGGCCATTATCTCGCCGCGCGCTGGCGGGGCGTGCATGTGGAGGCGTTCTCCATCGGCTTCGGCCGCCCGATCACCTCATGGACCGACCGGCTCGGCACGGTGTGGAAGCTGTCGTGGATTCCGCTCGGCGGCTACGTCAAGCTGCACGGCCAGGAGCGTCCGGAGGACGTGAGCGCCGACGTGCGGGCCGGCTGGCAAGACGGGCGCACGTTCCATGAAAAATCCGTATTGTCCCGCGCTATCGTCGTGGCGGCGGGACCGATTGCCAACTTCCTGCTGGCGATTATCGTGTTCGCTTTGCTGTTCGGCATCGTCGGCCGTCCGGAATCGGTGCCGGTGATCGGCGACGTCCTGGCCGACGGCGCCGCGTCGCACAGCACCCTGCAGAAGGGCGACCGCATCACCGCCATCAACGGCACACCCACTTTCAAATTCGAGGATATTCGGCGGATCGTCTCGGCGAACCCCGATGCCCCGCTCAGCCTCGACATTTTGCGGGATGGTCAGGCCCAGACCATTGCCGTCACCTCTGGCGGCCAAGATGTGCGCGGCCATCGGGTGGGTCTGTTGGGCGTGCGTGGGGCACCGGGTGATTTCGTGAAGCTCGGGCCGCTGCAGGCGGTGGGTGCCGGGTTCACCCAAACGTGGGACGTCATCGCGCAGACCGTCGATGGCTTTGGCCAGATGCTGAGCGGCCAGCGGGGGAGCGAGGAACTGGGCGGTCCGTTGCGGATCGCGCAAATGTCAGGGCAGGTGGCGCAATTGGGCTTGACCAGCCTCGTGAGCTTTATCGCGTTGCTGTCGGTCAATTTGGGCCTGATCAACCTGTTCCCGATTCCCGTGCTCGATGGCGGTCACCTGGTATTTTACGCGGTCGAGGCCTTGCGGGGACGCCCGTTGCCGCCTCGCGCGCAGGAGTATGGCTATCGGGCCGGGTTTGCCGTGCTGGCCGGGCTGTTTGTGTTCGCGACTTGGAATGACCTGACCCATCTGGGCCTGTTTCGGTGGATGACCGCGCTGATCGGGTGATCGAGGCACTTGGCGTCTCCGCCCGCGGCGCTTACAAGCCTCTCCTGTCCGAGGCCGCTCCGCGTGGTCCGTTGGGGGAACACCTGTTGAGACGTCATCGCGCCGTACTGCTCACCACCATCTGCCTCGCCGTCACGATGGTCGCCGGCCCCGCCGAAGCGCAGCGCCGGGCGCCACGCGCCGTGCGCCCGGCCTCCCGCGCTCAAATCGCCCCCGGTGAGGGCGGCACTGTCTCGGCCGTTCGCGTCAGCGGCAACCAGCGGATCGAGGAAGGCACGATCCGGTCGTATATGCTGATCGGCCCGGGCGACGCCTTCAACGCCGACCGAGTCGATCGCAGCCTCAAGACCCTTTACGCGACCGGCTTGTTCCAGGATGTCGGGATCACCCGGGATGGATCGGCGTTGGTCGTCAAGGTGACGGAGAACCCGATCGTCAACCGGATCGCGTTCGAGGGTAATCGTAAGCTCACCGACGATCAGCTTCGCCCCGAACTGCAATTGCGCGCCCGTGCGGTGTTCACGCCGCAATTGGCGCAAGCGGACCGGCAGCGGATTCTCGATCTCTATGCCAAACGCGGACGCTTCGCGGCGACGGTCGAGCCGAAGATCATCCGCCTGGATCAAAACCGGGTGGACGTGGTGTTCGAGGTGATGGAGAGCGACACGACGCTCACCAGCCGGATCGCGTTCGTCGGCAATCACGCCTTCAGCGAAAGCCGGTTGCGGGAAATCATCGTAAGCCGGGAACAGGCATTTTACCGGATCCTAAGTACAAGCGATCAATACGATCCGGAAAAGACCAGTTTCGATAAGGAATTGTTGCGCCGGTTTTATCTCAAGAACGGCTATGCCGATTTCGAGGTGAAGAACGCCACAGCCGAACTATCCACCGACCGCAAGGCGTTCTTCGTGACGTTCACGATCAACGAGGGCGAAAAATACCGCGTCGGCACTATCGGCGTGGATAGCAAGCTGCGTAACCTTTCGAATGACGCGCTGCGTCCGCTGGTCCCGATCGAGACCGGTGACGTGTACGACGGCGACGCGGTCGAACGGACCACCACGGCGCTACAGGACGCGGTGCAAAACCGCGGTTACGCCTTCGTGGATGTGAAGCCCCGCATCGCGCGGGACCTGGCGAAGAAGACGGTGGATCTCGTATTCGACGTGACCGAGGGTCCCCGGGTCTTCGTCGAGCGGCTCGACATCATCGGTAACACGCGGACCAAGGATAAGGTCATCCGGCGGGAGTTCCGTATTGCCGAAGGGGATCCGTTCAACGCCGCCACCCTGCGAACGTCGCGGGTGCGGTTGCAAGATTTAGGCTATTTCAACAGTGTGACGGTGCAGCCGTCGCCGGGCTCGGCGTCCGACCGGGCGATTATCACCGCGACGGTGGATGAGAAGGCGACCGGGGAGCTGACGTTCGGCGGCGGGTTCTCGACCGACGCGGGTGCGTTGCTGAACGCGGGCCTGCGGGAGCGCAACCTGATCGGCACCGGGATCGATGCCAGCGTCAACGGAACGCTGGCGCAAAAGCGCAGCCAGATCGACCTGTCGATCACCGATCCCTACTTCCTGGATCGCAATTTGGTAACGGGTTTCGACCTGTTCCGGGTGAACAATAACAACCAAGACATTGCGGCCTATAGCGAGAGCCGAACCGGTGGCGCGCTCCGTCTCGGCTATGAGTTTAACGAGCATCTGCGGCAAGCATTCACCTATTCGCTCATTAAACGAAACGTGTTCAACGTACAGACCGGCGCCAGTATCTTCATCCAAAATCAGGAAGGCTCCTCTCTACTGTCGCAGATTGGCCAAACCCTGTCCCTCGATTACCGGGATAGCCGGACGGATCCGCATGACGGCTTCATCATCCGCCTCGGCACGGATTTCGCTGGCGTGGGCGGATCAGAGCGCTATCTGCGTGCGAAAATAGACGGGAATTATTACATCCCGTTCGAGCAATTACTGGGTGATCCGGATTACGTGGTGGCGCTAACGGCGGGTGTTGGATATTTGGCGCGGCTCGGACGCGAAGAGAAGATCATCGATCGCTTCTTCTTGGGGGGCGACAACCTCCGCGGCTTCCAATCGGCCGGTGCCGGTCCGCACGCGACCGACCCCAAGAGCGGCGAGGTCGATAGCATCGGCGGGCGTTTCATCTATACGCAGACGACAGAGTTCCGCTTCCCGCTGCCGGTATCTGCCGATCTCGGGATCACCGGCCGGGCCTTTGTCGATGTTGGCGCATTGTCGGAGGTTAGCAAGACGATCCGCCTCGTCGATCCGAAAGCAACACCGCCGATGGTGACGGCGAACGCGTCGCCCCGCGTTGGTGCTGGGTTCGGCATTTCTTGGAAAACGCCGTTCGGTTTGATCAATATCGACTTGGCGAAGGCCGTGGTCAAGAAATCCCAAGACAAGACACAGTTTTTCCGGTTCGGCTTCGGCACGAGGTTCTAATGACGTATTACTCTATGCTTCGTAACACCGCCGCTGCCGCAGCGGCGGCCCTGTTGGTGACTTCTCCGGCGTTTGCGCAGCAGGGTCCCGGCTGGTTTGTCCCAGGCGGTCAGCCCGCCCAGGCCACCGGACCGGCACCCCGAGCGGCGGCCCCGCGCGCGGCCCCACAACGGCGGGAGCAGCCGGTGCAGGGCCCCCGCATCGACCAAATGCAGCCGCCGCAGGGACAGCCGCAGCAGCAAGAGCTCCCGCCGTTGCAGGTGCAATTACCGCCCGTGCCTGACCTTCCGGCGCTGCCGAAGGGGACGCCGCCCCCGGCTGTCGTGGTTGGCGTGCTGGGTGTGCCGGACATCATGCGCTCCGCCAGTGCGGCGCAGCAGGTGGAAAAGGCCATCACCGAAC
>JAYVOF010000072.1:0-5564 GCA_043758105.1 Rhodospirillales bacterium
CCAAGCCCTGCACGAGCGGATGATGGCACGGCTGCGACTCACGATGAAAGCAAAGTGGCGTCCCGTAGGGGATTCGAACCCCTGTTACCGCCGTGAGAGGGCGGTGTCCTAGGCCTCTAGACGAACAGGACGTAGCCAGGCGGGCTTCCTACGGCACGTGCCGGATTAGTTCAAGCGCCTTTGCGCTGTTTCTGGATCGCCTGCTCGCGCTTGCCGGTCCGGCAGGCGTCGGAGCAGAAGCGGATCTCGTCCCAGGTCTTCGCCCATTTCTTCCGCCACGCGAACGGGCGGCCGCAGGCGGCGCAGGTTTTTTCCGGCAGATTGACCTTCTTGTGCGCCATTAGCGGGCCAGGCCGTAGCGGCCGATCACGCGGCCGGTTCTCGTGTCCACCAGCACCGTGCGGTCCGGGCCGCCGCCCACCAGGCGCAGCACCAGGCGGTCCGGGGCGGCCGAGACCTCCGCGATGCTCGTGCCCGGCGGCTCGTCCAACGTGAGGCTGGCAATCGTGCCGGAAGGGGACGACATACGGCTCACCAGCAGCACACCCAACGTCACGGTGCCTGCGATAATCAGGATACCCATGGTAATTACCGCCAGTTTCAATGCGCCCACCGAGCCGCCTCCCTTCACCATCGTCGCCGGACCGGACGGCGCCGGGCTGCGCACCGACCGGTTTCTGGCGGACGCCATCGGCACGCTGTCGCGCACCCGCGTCAAGGGGCTGATGCAGGACGGCGCCGTGCTGTGTGACGGTGTGGCCTTGCGGGAGGCGTCGGCGCCGGTGCGGGATGGGGCATGTTATGTGGTGCAGCCCCCGGCCCCGGTGCTGGCCCGGCCCGCGCCGCAAAGCATTCCGTTCCTTATTCTCTATGAGGATTCGGACATCATCGTGCTGGATAAACCCGCGGGATTGGTCGTGCATCCAGCCCCCGGCAATGAGGACGGCACGCTGGTCAACGCCCTGCTGGCGCATTGCGGCGATAGCCTGCCCGGCATCGGTGGCGAGCGGCGGCCCGGCATCGTGCACCGGCTGGACAAGGATACGTCGGGGGTCATGGTCGTGGCCAAGACGGAGCAGGCTCTGGCCACGCTGTCCGCCACGTTTGCCGCGCGCGATTTGGACCGGGCCTATCTGGCGCTGGCCTGGGGCGCGCCGTCCCCCATCCAGGGCGAGATCGAGGGAGATATCGGGCGGGATCCGCGGGACCGGAAACGGATGGCGATCGTGACGCGCGGCGGCAAGCCGGCGCGGACCGGGTATCGGACGCTGCAAAGTTATGGGGTGAGTGTCAGTTTATTGGAATGTGTTCTGGCGACGGGACGGACGCATCAAATCCGGGTGCATTTGGCCAGCATCGGATATCCATTGGTCGGCGACCCGGTGTATTTACGCCGGGTTCCAGCGGCGGCGAAGGGCCTGGCGGCCCCGGCCCGGGCGGCGTTGCTGGATTTCCCCCGTCAAGCGTTGCATGCCGCGCGTTTGGGATTCGCCCACCCCCGCACGGGCTTGCCGCTTACGTTCGAGCGTCCGATACCGGATGATATGAGAGGGTTATTAGCGATTTTACAACCGGAGGTAGTCATTTAAATCTTGACAGGACTAACGTAGTCCTGTATTTAATGCAGCACTCGGCGTTGCGGGCGCGCTGTGCCGGGTTCTGTTCAGGGGGCACCGCTTCGGGGTGGTCTCTGGGACGTGATGGTTCCCCCGCGTTCGTGGTCGTTTACGTCGCAACCAGAAGCTATGCTCCGCCGTATTATGGGGACTTGGAATCTGATCCTCCGACGCATGAGGCAATTTACATGGTCGCTGCCGTAGTCAACGTTGCCCCAGAAGGCAATCTATCGCGGTATCTGCAAGAGATCCGCAAGTTTCCGATGCTCGCGCCGGAGGAGGAACTCGCCCTCTCCAAGCGCTGGCGTGATACCGAGGATATGGATGCGGCCCACAAGCTGGTCACGTCCCATCTTCGTCTCGTCGCCAAAATCGCCATGGGCTATCGTGGGTACGGCTTGCCGGTGGGTGAGCTGATCAGTGAGGGCAATGTCGGCATGATGCAGGCCGTCAAGCGGTTCGACCCTGACCGTGGATTCCGGTTGGCAACCTACGCCATGTGGTGGATCCGGGCCGCGATCCAGGAATACATCCTGCACAGCTGGTCCCTCGTTAAAATGGGCACCACGGCCGCACAAAAGAAGCTGTTCTTCAACCTGCGCCGGCTCAAGGGCCAGATGCAGGCGATCGAGGACGGTGATCTGCAGCCGGAGCAGGTCGCCAAGATCGCCAAGATGCTGGCGGTACCGGAGCAGGACGTGGTGAGCATGAACCGCCGCCTTGCCGCTCCGGATAACAGCCTGAACGCACCGGTCCGGGCCGATTCGGAAGGGGAATGGCAGGATTGGCTGGTCGATGACGCCGAAAGCCAGGAGGTCACGCTCGCCGATCGCGAAGAGCTGACCGGGCGTAAGGCGCTGCTGAATGGTGCGCTCAAGACGCTGAATGAGCGCGAACGACACATCCTGATCGAGCGTCGGCTTAAGGATAATCCGACCACGCTCGAGGAGCTGTCCCAGCAATACAACATCTCGCGTGAACGCGTCCGCCAGATCGAGGTTCGGGCGTTCGAGAAACTGCAAAAGGCTATGAAGACCCAGGTGGCCGAGCGCCGGATGGCCACGCTCCAGGCGGCATAATCGAGGTACGCCGGCTCACGACAGGGTGGGCCGGCCCGTCTCTAGCAAAGATTAACAATCCTTTGGTTGATCTTTGCCGCTGAAACGATCCTCTATGGAGAACCCTGAACTCAACGATATCGTATGATTGGCTTTCCGACCCGGCGCGGATTTGTTACCGGCGCGTTGGCCGCGAGCGGAACACGCTCAGCCCTCGATCAAACCGCTGTCCCCGTTCGGATTGGCGTCCTTACCGATGAATCCGGTGCCTTGGAGAGTATCTCCGGTGAGGGTTCAATGGTCGCAGCCCGGATGGCCGTCGCTGATTTCGGCCCCACCGTGCTCGGCCTGCCGATCGAGGTCATCGACGCCGACACGCTCAACAAGATCGATCACGCGCTGGGCGTCGCTAACGCCTGGTATAATGACGGCGTGGATGCGATCGTCGATCTGCCCTACAGCCCGGTTGCGGTCGCGGTGCAAAAGCTCGCGCGGGAACGGTCGCGCACCATCATGATCGCCACCTCCTCCGTCACGGAACTCACCTCCAAGTTATGCGGGCCTACCTGTAGCCACTGGGCGGACGACATCCATTCCTTGGTCAGAGGCTCGACCCAGGCCCTCAACGTCGTCAAAGAAGCGTCCTGGTTTCTGATTTCTCCCAGCACCCCGCTCGGTGCCTCCGTCGTGGCCAATGCGACACCGGCCATCCAGGCTCAGGGCGGGACCATCGTCGGCACCACCGGGTTCCCAATCGGCCTGGTCGATTTCTCCCCGCAAATTGCCGAGGCTCGTGCGTCGGGCGCCAAAGTAATCGGCATCACCAGCTCCGGTGAAGACCAAATCTATCTGCTGCGCCGTATCGCACAGATCGGCCTCCAGGGACGCACCGGCGTCATTATCGTCAGCTTCTTGGTCGCTATTACCGAGATCGATACACTCGGCCTCCTCGCGACCCAGGGGCTGATTTTCCCCGCCGGCTTTTATTGGGATCATTCGGACGGCACCCGGGCATTTTCAAAGCGGTTCTTTGCGGAGCGAAAGCGCATGCCGACCGGCAGCCACGCCCAGGTGTATGCAGCAACCACCCATTTCCTCCGCGCCATAGCCAAGGCCGGCACGCGCGACCCGTTCGCGGTCAACCTCGCTATGCGCGCCCTGGCCATTTCCCGCTTTGGTGAGACCATGGCGCTGCGCTCGGATGGCCGGGCGATGCAGGACATGGTCACCTATCGCGTGAAATCGCCCGAGGAGAGCACGGGCCCCTGTGATTACCTGGCCCCGGTCGAGACCGTGGACGCGGTGGACGCATTCTTGGCCGTCAATCCAGCCTGCAACATCACAGCACCCTTACCCCGGCCATAAACCGTCATTGCGAGCGGCTTGGCGAAGCAATCCAGGGGGCCGCGTAAACACCTGTCACCGCTTGGATTACCGCACCGGGCGGCCCGCCACGACGATCGTTACAGGTGGCCGGTCTTCATCCAAACCCGGCAACCCTCGGATCCCACCACAGCCCGCAGCGTGGCACCGGCTGGCAGACGTAGCCACGAATGAGGCACAAATTCCTCCAAACCGTCCATAAAACCGCCGTCAAGTACCAAAAGCTCGAGACCGCGTACGGCCTCCTCCACAATCACACCACCCGGTGCCCAACGCTCCAACCGGACACGCTCGCGAGCATCCTCAAATAGCGGCTGCACCTCCACGCCGGGCCGGCCGGGTGCGGGCGAGAATTGGCACGACGGCGGCAACCGCACCGGCGTACGATCGGACGGGTCGAACTGCCAGAGCTTTACCAGAATGGTGCAGCCCGGCATCGATCCCGGTGTGTGGTGGCTCGCCGGCGGATTACGAATATAGCTGCCGACCGGATAGTCGCCGTGCTCGTCCTGAAACACGCCGTCCAGCACCAGAAACTCCTCGCCGCCGTCATGAGTGTGCGCCGAGAACTGGCTGCCGGGCGCGTAACGGACGATGGTGGTGGCGCGCGCGACTTCGTCCCCCACGCGGTCCAGCATACGGCGGTCCACGCCTTTCATGGGCGACGCCACCCAGTCCATGCGCCCGGCATGCACCACGGCCCGCGCGGCGAAATCGGCGTTGAGGTTCATCCCTCGAACGGGTCCCGCATCAGGATCGTGTCATCCCGCTCCGGGCTGGTGCTGAGCAGCGTCACCGATGCCTCCACCAATTCCTCGATCCGCTTCACGTATTTAATCGCTTGCGCCGGCAAGGCCGCCCAGGTGCGGGCGCCGCGGGTGGAGCCGGACCAGCCCTCGATCGTCTCATAAATTGGCCGCGCCGCTGCCTGCGCCCCCTGTCCGGCCGGGAGATGGTTCACACGCTGGCCGCCGATGTCGTACCCGGTGCAGATCTTCAGCTCTGGCATCCCGTCCAGCACGTCCAATTTGGTGAGCGCGATCCCTTGCACACCGCCCACCTTCACCGCCTGCCGCACCAGCGCCGCATCGAACCAGCCGCATCGGCGGGGCCGGCCCGTCACGGTGCCAAATTCATGCCCCCGCTCACCCAACAGCCGCCCCGTCTCGTCCTGCAACTCGGTCGGAAACGGGCCGGAGCCGACGCGGGTGGTATAAGCCTTGGCGATGCCGAGCACGAAACCCACCACGGACGGCCCCACGCCGGAGCCCCCGGCCGCGGTCGCGGCGATGGTGTTGCTGCTGGTGACGAACGGGTAGGTGCCGTGATCCACGTCCAGCATCACCGCCTGCGCCCCCTCGAACAGGATGCGCGTCCCGGCCCGGCGCGCCTGATCCAGCCGCTCCCACACCGGCTCCACATACGGCAGCAGCCGAGGGGCGATCGCCAGCAGCGCGTCCATCAAGGCTTGTTTTTCGAACGGCTCGGCGCCCAAACCGGTCAGTAA
>JAYVOF010000073.1:0-15210 GCA_043758105.1 Rhodospirillales bacterium
ACCAGCAGCACGGCCAGCGGCGTGACCGATTGCATCAGCAGGCCATTGACCGCCGTCGTATCATGCAGGCCACGATAGACCAGGATGTTGTAGAGACAGGTTCCCAGCAACGCGAGCGTCAGCACCACCCAGCGCCGGGCCCACAGCGCCGGCAAATCCGCCCGCACATGCGCCCAGGCGAACGGCGTCACGATCACCAACCCGATCGCCCACCGCAACAGCGTGAACTGCACCGGCGGCACCAACCCCGCCGCCGCCCGTCCGACGATGACGCTGCCGGCCCAGCACAGCATCGTCACCGCCAGCAGCAGCGGGCCCTGGTGCCAGAGCCAGCGCCCGCTACTCATGGGGCACCGTGAACCCCCGCTCCCGCAGCGCCGCCCGCCCCGCCTCGCTCGACAACACGGCGATACCCCTGCACCGGCACGCGGCCAAGCCGGGCGGTAGGTATGACAAAGTCGTACTGCTCCGGCTGTAATGGCAAGATCCGAGGCCATACAGGTGGGCCGCCGATGGTGAACATGGTGGCGCGTTACGGCCGGAAATCATTGGGCGGGACCCCCGCGGCCGCGAGACCGCCCTGGCTGCCGACGGCCGGTTAGGCAAAGTGGGCGGAGCAACGTCAAATCAAGCGAGCGACGTTGCGAGAATGCGAAGCGCCTCTGCAGGCGTGACAATCCGGATTTCGCCGTAGTTTCCCATCGATGACAGGTAATTGTCGCCGGAGACGAGAAGGTCGGCCTTCGCTGCAACCGCCGCCGCCAAGAAGTGGTCGTCGTCGGGGTCGCCCGGAACTATCCTGGGCGTAGAATCAGGGACAATGCTTTGGGTAAGCTTGACACATCTTGCCAATGCTCGTTCCGCAGAACTCCGCTTTTGCTCAAGCCGAGATACAAGGTGGCTGCGAGTCAGAACGCGACGTAGCTCATCGAGCAAAGCCGGCGACGTGTAGAGCTTCAAATGTCCATCGGATACAAACTGGAACAAGCCGAAGGGTTTGCCGCCCCAAATCAAGGCCGAGACGACGACATTGGTATCAAGAACGGCCCGCATCAGCCACTGCTTCCGCCGCGCGACGTTCGGCCCGGACGGCTTTCACCTCCGCGTTGATCTCTTCCATCGACATCGGAGCAATATCCGCGTCGTGTAGTTCCCGCGCTGCAATCATCAGCGCCCGCGCATCGCTGCGCCGCATGGCATCCTCCAGCAGTCGCTGGATCGCGGTATCGGACAAAAGCCCAGCTCTCTCTGCCCGTTGGGCCACTTCGTCAGACAGTTCGATCTGGATCCTGGTCATCTATGAGCTCCTCTCCACGTCCTTGGGCTTTTCGGCCTACTTAACAGAATTTGGGCGGTTCAGACAGCGCTGCCGGCCGCCCGACCGAATAGGCGAAGATGACCCGGTTTTTAGACGCAACAGAATGCCTCGCGCGCGCCGCACAGGCCGGGATCAGACCCGGCACGTCCGGCAGAGACTATGCGAAGCCAGCCCGGCATATCGCGACCTTCTTCTATGAAAGCCGAATCCAAAAAGCAGATGCCGTCGCGCCGCGGCTGGTGTGCTGCGGCTCGCGATCACGGGTTAGGTGAACCCCTGCTCCCGAAGCGCCGCCCGCCCGGCTTCGCTCTGCATTACCGCGATGAACCGCTGCACCGGCCCGCGACTCAGGCGTGACGTGGGGACGATGAAATCATACTGTTCCGGCTGCAGCGGTAAGAACCCCAGGCCATACAGCCGCGCTACCGTCTCGATCGCCACCCCCCAATCCGCCCGCCCCTGCGCGACCGAGACCGCGACCGCGTTGTGGGATTTAGGCTGGTGCGCGTAGCCGGGGGGGCGGGCGCCGGCCAGGACGCTGTCGGTCAGAATGCGCGTGCCGCTGCCGGCGTTGCGGTTGACCATGAGCGCGTCCCCGGCCTCCGCAATGGCGGTCAGGGCGTCGCGGCCTTCGAAGCGGGGGTCGCCGGGACGGAACAGCACGCCCTGAAAGCGGGCGTAGCCGGGCACCAAGGTGAGGCCCTCGGTCAGGAAGGGGCGGTTGTACGCGCCGGTGGCTGGGTCCAGCAGGTGGATTCCGGCGATGTCGCATTCGCCGCGCTGCGCTGCCATAAGGCCGCCCTGGCTACCGACTGACAGCACCTTCACCACCAGGCCCTCTTTGTCCAACAGGCCGATCAGCGCATCGAGCCCCAGGCATTGGCTGCCGATCACCACCAGGTCCGCCGCGGCCACGGTGCCGATCAGATGCACCGAGACCCGGGTTCCCGCTGCCACACTCTCCGTCTCCGCCGGCACCGCGAAGAATCCGTCCGCCTGGGCGAAGCTGGTGACGGCACCGGAGCCCTTCGCGGTTGGGTACGCGGCAAGCTCGGTGCCCTGCATCAGTGAGACCATCACGTATTCCGTCCGCCCCCGCTCACTCAAAATACGCATCGGCAATACCGCCTCCACCACCCGCGCCCGCTCCGGCGGCAGGCCGGCCATCGCGCGGATAACCGGGGCCATGAAGGCATGAAAGGTGAAAATCGCCGAGGTCGGGAAGCCCGGTAAAACCGCGACCGGCACCCCGTCCTGCACCGCCAAACACAACGGCTTACCCGGCTTCAGCGCCACGCCATGCACCAGGACGCCCGGACGCCGCAGGCCGGCCACGACGCCCGCCGCGATATCCCCCGCACCCTTGGACGTGCCCCCCGACAACAACACCAGGTCGGCCGTCAACGCCCGGTCCAACATGGCCCGCAACGCCCCGGCCTCATCCGGCACGATGCCGAGCGGCACGGCCACGCCGCCCAGCTCCTCGACCGCGGCGGCCAAGATGGCACCGTTGCTGTCATAAACCTGGCCCGGGCGGATCGGGGTGCCGGGGGCCACCAATTCGTTGCCCGTCGAAAAGATCGCCACCCTCGGCCGACGCCACACCGGCACCTGGCCCACGCCCACCGCCGCCAACATGCCGATCTCGCGCGAGCCCAGCACCCGGCCGCGGCGGAGCACGATCTCGCCCCGCGCGATGTCGGACCCGGCCCCCGCCACCGCCGCACCGGGTGCCACCGGGCGATGCACGGCGACCATGCCGTCCTCGATCTCGGTCTGCTCCACCATCACCACCGCGTCCGCACCCCGCGGCATCATGCCCCCGGTGGCAATCAGCGTGGCCGTGCCCGGCGTCACCGGGGCGCGGGGCTGCACGCCGGGCGTGAGCAGATCGTCCGTGAGGCGCAGCCGGGCCGGGCGTGCGGTATCGGCGGCCTGAACCGCAAAGCCATCGACGCTCGCCCGGTCGAACCCCGGCACGTCCACCGCCGCCCGCACATCCTCCGCCAGCACCCGGCCCCGCGCGTCGGCGAGCGGCACCGTCTCGGCCCCCAGCGGCGCCATGCGGATATGCGCACGAAACCGGGTCTCTGCCTCATCGGCCGACACCACATTCAAGAACTGGGCTTGCCGCGCAGCGTCTAAAAGGCCGGTCATGGGTACACAGATAGGGTGACGCCCGGCTCATACCCCTCACTCGTCTCAGGCACGAGCACGTAGCCATCGGCACCCATCATGGCCGCCAAACCGGGCCCGAGCGGCGTCGCCCGGCCCTGCCGCAGCGTGACCCGCACCAGCCCGGTGACACCGATCGGCGAGCTGATTTTGCGCGCCAGCGTCGCGGTCTGAGGGGCCGGATCCGCCCGCCCGGCCAGACCGCGGATCAACGGGGCCGCCAGCAGATCGAACGCCGCCCAACACGCGACCGGCAGGACCGGCAGCCGGATCAGCGGTGCATCGCCAGCCTGACCGAGCCCTGCCGCGTCCCCGGGCTCGATCGCCACCCCGTCCCACTCCAGCCGCCCACCCGCGTCTCGTAGAGTGTCGATGGACCCGATCAGCAGCACCGCATCGAACCGCCCCGCCCGTGCCCAATGGGCACCGTCCCCCTCCGGCAACGATTCGGCGCGGCCACCCTCCCGCGCGACCAGCGCGCCGAGCATGGGCCCCATCCAGCCCGGGGCAATCATCGCAACCCGGGGCTGCCGCACCACCACCACACGATCCCGTCCGATCAAGGCCAGCAGCCCAAGCGCGGCGGGGTCCAGCCGGGCACCAGTTTGCAGCGGCATGCTGCCGGCCGTTACATCGTGGCCCCGCCACAGCACGCCGGAGCCGGATGCGACCGGGGCGAGGATCGCGCCCGCCGCGACGCTCTGCGCCACCACGGCGTCGGTGCCGGGTGGGAGCGTCATGCCCGCCATGACCGCATGACCCGGCGTCACGGCCGGCACATACTCGGACGCGCCCTCGGTCTCCTGCGCCCAAAGCGCGATCCCGTCCCACGCCGCGTGGTCCGCCGGCGGGATGTCACAGGGGGCCGTCACGTCCTCGGCCAGGACGCGCCCGCCCGCGATGGCCGCATCGATCGTTTCCGGGCCAAGCGGCGGGGCGTGGGCGGTGATCCAGGCCCTGGCCGTCGTGAAGCTCATCAGCCCATGATGCCCAACACGGCGGCATGTTGCAAAGCACCATGGTCTTTGATTGTGCGAAGGCCCGCTCCATGTCACATCGGCGAAGATTTTTCCTGGAGCACGACATGGCCTTCAAGAGCGGCCGGCACTTCCTGCAGATCCCCGGCCCCAGCACCATCCCCGACCGCGTCTTGCGCGCGATCGACCGCCCGGTGCTGGACCATCGCGGTCCGGATTTTCAGCGCCTCGGACATGACGTCCTGGCCGCCTTGGGCCCAGTGTTCGGCACCCAGGGCCCGGTGATCGTGTTCCCAAGCTCCGGCACCGGCGCGTGGGAGGCGGCGATCGTCAACACGCTGTCCACCGGCGATGCGGTGCTGATGTATGAGACCGGGCAGTTCGCCGCCCTGTGGCACGCCATGGCCGTGCGCTTCGGGCTCGATGTCACCTACGTGCCCGGCGATTGGCGGCACGGGGTCGATCCGGCCGAGCTGGAGGCGCGGTTGCGGGCCGATACGGGACGGCGGTTCAAGGCTGTGATGCTGGTGCACAACGAAACCTCGACCGGCATCACCAACCGCATCCCCGAGATCCGGGCGGCGATGAACCGGGCGGATCACCCGGCGCTGTTGATGGTCGATACCGTCTCGGGCGTGGGCTCGCTCGACTATCAGCATGATGCCTGGGGCGTGGACGTGACGGTGGCCGGGTCGCAAAAGGGGCTGATGATGCCCGCGGGCCTCGGCTTCAACGCCGTGTCGGCCAAGGCGCTGGCGGCGGCGAAGACGGGCGGGATGGCCCGGTCCTATTGGGATTGGGCCGACATGCTGGGCATGAACGCCACCGGATTCTTCCCATACACGCCGGCCACCAACCTGCTGTACGGACTGCAAGAGGCTCTGGCGATACTGGCCGAGGAGGGCCTGCCGAACGTGTTCGCCCGGCATGTGCGCCACGGTGCCGCCACGCGTGCGGCGGTGCGGGCCTGGGGCTTGGATATGCAGGCGGCCGACCCGCGCGAGTTCTCCAACGTCGTGACCGCCGTCGTGATGCCGGACGGCCATGACGCGGACGCGCTGCGGACGGTGGTGCTGGATCAGTTCGACATGTCGATGGGCGCCGGGCTCGGGCGGGTGAAGGGCCGGGTGTTCCGCATCGGGCATTTGGGCCATTTCAACGATCTGATGCTGATGGGCGCGCTGTCCGGCGTTGAGATGGGCCTCCACGCCGCCGGCGTCCCGCATCGCCAGGGCGGCGCGGCCGCGGCGATGGACGTGCTGGCCAACCGCACCATCCGCGCCGAGCAGAAGGCCGCGTGAAGCCCCCTCTCCCGCGGGCGGGAGTGGGCTGGGGTGAGGGTGGAGTTCCACGGACCGCCTCAAACCGAGACGGGCCGGAGGCGGACCCCCCGATGCTTACCCGATGAAGTTCCCGCCCGTTGCCTTACCCTCACCCCGGCCCTCTCCCGCAAGCGGGAGAGGGAGAAGGTCGTGACCCCCCTCGGCGATCCGCGCTTAGCGCAGCGGTTGCGGCGGGAGACGCAAGGTCAGGTCCTGTTCGGGCGGGCCGACCGGGGCCGGTATGCGACGGACGCCAGTATCTACCAGATCGAGCCGGTCGGCGTGTTCGTGCCACGGACGATCGAGGACGTCAGCACGGCCATGGCGATTGCGCGCGAACAGGGCGTGCCGGTCCTGGCGCGCGGCGGCGGCACCAGCCAGTGTGGGCAGACCGTCAACCGGGCGCTGGTGATCGATTGCACGCCGCATTTGCGCCGGGTGCTGGCCATCGAGGATGATACGGTGTGGGTCGAGCCGGGGCTGGTGCTGGGCCATCTCAACACGGCATTGAAACCCACCGGGCAGTTCTTTCCCGTCGATCCCAGCACACACACACGCTGCACGCTGGGCGGCATGGCGGCCAATAATTCGTGTGGGTCCAAGAGCATCCGCTATGGCCTCATGGCCGACAACGTGCTGGCGATCGACGCCATCCTGGCGGACGGCACGCGCCAGGTGTTCGGCCCGGCCTCCAACGATGAGGGCGCGCTGATCCACTCCATGCGGGCATTGGGCATGCGCGAGGCCGACGAGATCGCGGCGCGGTTCCCGCAGCAGCTGCGCCGGGTGGGCGGCTATAATATTGAGGCGCTGACCCCAGCCGCCCGGCGTGAGGGGCGCGGCAACATAGCCCGTCTGCTGGTCGGCAGCGAAGGCACGCTGGCGTTCTCCGCCGCCATCCAGCTGAAACTCTACCCCATCCGCCCGCGCAAAATGCTCGGCATCTGCCAGTTTCCGACCTTCCGCGCCGCCATGGAGGCCTCCCGGCATCTGGTGGCGCTGGCGCCGGAGGCGGTGGAGCTGGTGGACCGCACCATGATCGATCTGGGCCGCTCCATCCCGATCTACCGCGCCACGATCGACCGCATGGTGCGGGGCACGCCGGACAGCCTTCTTATTGTCGAATTCCATGGGGATTCCGACGAGCCGTTGCGCGCCAAGCTGGTGGAATTGGACGAGGCGATGGCCGATCTGGGCTACCCCGGCGCCGTGGTACGGGCGGAGGATGCCGGGTTCCAGGCGGCGATCGCCGAGGTGCGGGAGGCCGGGCTCAACATCATGATGTCGATGAAGGGGGACGGCAAACCGGTCTCGTTCATCGAAGATTGCGCCGTCGGGCTGGACGATTTGGCGGATTATACCGAGCGGCTGAACGACGTGTTCGCCAAATACGGCACCAAGGGCACCTGGTATGCCCACGCCAGCGTCGGCTGTTTGCACGTGCGCCCGGTGCTGAACATGAAAGACCCGGCCGATATCCGCACCATGCGCAGGGTGGCGGAGGAGTGCTTCGCGCTGGTCCGCGCCTACAAGGGCTCGCATTCCGGCGAGCATGGGGACGGGATCGTCCGGTCCGAATTCCATGAAAGCATGTTCGGCCCCCGCATCGTCCGCGCGTTCGAGGCGGTGAAGGACGCCTTCGACCCGGCGAATGTGTTGAACCCCGGACGCGTGGTCCGCCCGCCACGCATGGATGATCGCACGCTGTTCCGGTATGGCCCCGATTACGCCGCGACGCCGCACACCCCGGCGCTGGATTGGTCGGACCACCCGGGCGGGCTGCTGTCGGCGGTCGAGATGTGCAACAACAACGGCACGTGCCGCACGTTCGATGCCGGGGTGATGTGCCCGTCCTACCGGGTCACGCGCGCAGAAGAGCATCTGACACGGGGGCGCGCCAACACGCTGCGGCTGGCGCTGACCGGTCAGCTTGGTCCCGATGCGCTCGCGGGCGTTGACGTGGCAGCGGCGATGAAATTATGCGTGTCGTGCAAGGCGTGCCGGCGCGAGTGCCCGACGGGCGTCGATATGGCGCGCATGAAGATCGAGGCGCTGGCCGCCCGGGCCGCGCGCCACGGCGTGGGCTGGCGGGAGCGCCTAGTGGCGGAGCTGCCGCGCTATGCGCCGTGGGCCGCGCGCCTGGCGCCGCTGGTCAATCTGCGCAACCGCGTGCCCGCGCTGCGCCGCTTGGGGGAACGCACGCTCGGCCTGTCCGCCGCCCGGGCGTTGCCTCAGTGGGGTGCGTCATTCCGGGCAGAGGCCGCGCCGCCCGCCCCCCGCGGTGACGTGCTGCTGTTGGCGGACACGTTCAACCGGTATTTCGAGCCGGAAAACCTCCGCGCTGCGGTCCGTGTGTTGCGGGCCGCCGGGTATCGGGCCGTGACGCCGGCGGGCGTGTGCTGTGGCCGGACATATCTGTCCGCGGGCATGGTCGATCAGGCGCGCAGCCAGGCCCGGCGCACCCTCGCGGCACTCGCGGGCGATTTGCCGGTGGTGGGGCTCGAACCCTCCTGCCTGCTCACGCTCCGCGATGAATTTCCGTCCTTGCTCCCCGGGGCCGCGGCAAAAAACCTGGCCGGGCGCGCGCAATTGCTGAGCGAGTTCCTACAGGGCCGCGACCTCCCACTCCACACCCAGCCGGGCCGCGCGCACGTGCATGGGCATTGCCACCAGAAAGCGTTTGGCGCCTTCCCGGACGCGCTGGCCACCTTGCGCCGCGTGCCGGGATTGGAGGTAACGCCCATCACCTCATCCTGCTGCGGCATGGCCGGCGCGTTCGGATATCAGGCGGAAACGCAGGCCGAAAGCCGCGCGATGGCGGAGGCCGGACTGCTGCCGGCGGTGCGCGGCGCCGGGCCGGACGACCTTATCGTGGCTGATGGCACGTCCTGCCGGCATCAGATCGCCGATCTGTCCGGCCGGGTGGCCCTTCACTCCGTGCGCATTCTCGATCGGGCGCTCAGGCGCTGAAGACTCTGGATTTATTCAGTGCCGTCGTGACTTAAATCATCACCGATCCCAGGGCGGTCGCGATATTCGTGTGCCAAACGTCACACACCGCCGCAGCGTTCTGTGCGAAAGCACGGTGGACGATCCCGAACTAGGTAGTTTCCGAAATTACCTATATCCAGAGTACGTCGTATGGGTGTACGGTCCCTGCTCGGATCGAACGGCGTGATTTACGGAGCGGAAATGCCCGACTTTACACAGCCTACGGCCCTCACTCAGGCATCCTCAACCCCAGAGATGTCGCAGCGTATCCTCGATCGGGTGCAGGTCCCGGACCACACGGTAATGGAGGACCTCATCTTCCTGGCCGCGTGGGAGAAGCGCCAGGTGCCCTGGTTGAGCGGCACGCTCCGCATGCGCCAATTACGCCGCGCGAACCCTGAATTGGCCCGAAAAGAGGCGGCGGAGTAGGCGCCGGCACGGTGGCCGTCATCCCCTTCCCGGCACATGCGCAAGCCTATGACCGGTCGTATGGCACTCCAGGGGGAATCGTCCTAGCGTTTCCCAGGCAGCGCGGCACCTTCACCATCGGAATGCGGAGCATGCTGATCCGGTTTGCGTCCAGGCGGCCCAGCCTATTGCCCATCGTGTTTTCGATCGATTCCCGCGGCGCGGAGACATGCCGGCTTGCGGAACGGCTGTGGATCACCTGGGACCGGCACCACGGCTTCATGGTCACCGACGCCGAAACCGGCTTCACCGATCAGGCACCTTACCGGGGTGCGGTAGCACTCTGTACTCTGATCGCATCACTGGACGAATAATAGTCATCGTCATTGCGAGCCGCTTGGCGAAGCAATTCAGGGGCGACAAGAGCAATCCCTGACGGAGTGGCTTCGAAAACTGGCTTTCGCTGCCCTGGATTGCTTCGCCCAAGCGGGCTCGCAATGACGAGTGACTTGCGATTCGATTATTTCACAAGCTCGTAGGGTGGGCTTCAGCCCACCGCTCTAGGCCGTTCCGGTCGTGGTGGGCTGAAGCCCACCCTACAAGGATTAAGAGTCATCGTGATCGGCGATTGGTATGAGCCGCTAATCCAAGCCCATCAGCCGATACCCCACCCCGGCCTCCGTCCCGATCAGCCGTCCCGCGTTGCCGAGCTTTTGCCGCAGATGGCCCACATAGACCCGCAGATACTGCACATCACCCACATGCGCCGGGCCCCACACGCTGGTCAGGAGATGGCGATGCGTCATCACCCGCCCAGCATTGCGCACCAGCAACGCCAGCAACTCGTATTCCCGCGGGCTGAGTGCCACCGGCGCGCCGTCGATCCGAACCAAACGCAGCGCCAAATCCACATCGAGCCCGGCATGGGTGAACCGCTCGGCGGCCAGCGCGCCGGGCTGTGCATGACGGAGGGCGACCCGGATGCGGGCCAATAATTCGGCCACGCTGAACGGCTTTTCCACGTAGTCATCGGCCCCCGAATCCAGCGCCGCCACCTTCTCCGCCTCCTGATCCCGGGCCGAGAGGATCAGCACCGGCACGGCGCTCCAGGCGCGGAGCCGGCTCAGCACCTCCCGCCCGTCCAAATCCGGCAGGCCTAAATCCAGCAGCACGCAGGCCGGAGCGCGGGAGGCGATGAGGCGGAGCCCGTCCGCCGCAGTGTCCGCGCGCTCCGGCACGAAGCCCGCGGCCTCCAGCGCCGGGCGGAGGAAGCGATGGATCTGCGGCTCGTCATCGATCACCAGAACGCGCTGTTGCATTAGGGAGGTTGCATCAGGCGGGCGGCAATAACAGCGTGATCATGGTGCCGGGTGAGCCGTCGCGCGCGACGTCCGGGCGCGGGCTGATGGCCGCGATCTGCCCGCCCATCGCCTCGGTCAACCCCTTGGCGATCGCCAGACCCAGCCCGGTGCCCGGCGCCACCCGGTCGCCGCGGCGGGCGCGATAGAAGCTGTCGAACACATGCGGCAAATCGTTGGCGGGAATGCCGACCCCCTCATCCGCCACGTCCACGCTCACCATGGTGCCCATCATGGCGGCGCGCACGCGAATCAACGAGCCGGCGGGCGCATAGCGCTGCGCGTTATCCAGCACGTTCACCAGCACCTGTTCCAGCAGCGCCGAGTCCGCGAGGACCTGGATCGTGTCCTCCACGTTGACCGCCACATGGTCCGCGTCCGGCACGCGGGCGATGGCGGCGGCGATCACGTCGGTGAGGCGGACCGGCGTAAGCCGCGGCTGGATCTGCCCGCTTTCGAGCCGGGTCAGGTCCATGATGTTGGCAAGGAACCGGGTCATCCGGGCCACATCCTGCTGGATGCTGGCCAGCATATCCGCCTGGCTTTCCGCCGATAGACCCCCCAACGCCAGCGTCTCGGCCGCACCGCGGATCCCGGTGAGCGGAGTCCGAAGGTCATGGCTCAGCGAATTCAGCAGCGCGGTGCGCAGCCGCTGCGTCTCCTCCATGGCGGCGCTGCGGGCGGCGGCGTTGGCGAGCTTCACCCGCTCGAGCGCCACCGCCGCCTGATCGGCCAGCGCGGCCAGGGTCTGCTGCGTCGTGGTGTCGAAATCCCGGGCGGACGCGGTGTCGGACGCGGGCTGCACGCCGATGACGCCCAGCAGGCCGCGCACCGTCTTCATCGGCATGAACCGCCAGGCCGCACTCGGCAGCGTGGCCGTGCCAGCCCCGGTTTCCTCCTTATGGGAGGCCGCCCATTGCGCGGCGGCAAGGCTGCCGGTGTCCAGTTGGGTCGTCTCCGGCTCCGCAGCCACGACATCGAGAACGTCCTCGTGCTGTGTCAGCACCACCGCGCGCCCGGCGATGCCCGCGGCCTGACGCGCGATCTCGGTCACCAATTCCGGCTCGGTCGTGGGTTCCCCGAGCCGGCGGCTAAACGCACCGATCCGGCGCAAGGACTGGATGCGCGCCTGCCCGGCCGCAGCCTCCGCGCGGACGCGGCTGGCGAGGCTGCCGGAGACGCCGGCCACGACCGCGAACACCGCGAGCGCCACCGCGTCATGCGTGTGGGTGATGCTGAGCGTGTGGATCGGCGGCAGAAAAAAGTAATCCCACGACAGGAATCCGAGCGCCGCCGTCACCATGGACACCCGCAGCCCGGCGACGCTGGCAGCGATCACCACGGCCGCAAGATAGACCATTCCCAGCGATTCTGGTGCCGAACCGTCCAGCAAATGACCCAGGGCGGTGATGGCGCCGACCAACAAAATGGCGCTGGCCCAGCCCCACCAGGGCGGGAGCTTCCGGTGCCGGCGGGCGGCGGGGCGGACGGTGCCGGGCACGATATGCAGGGCGTAATCCGGCGCGCGGCGGACGAAGTTGGCAGCGAGCGTCCGCCCGATCAACCGGCGCCATAGCGGTGCGCGCGCCCGGCCGACCACGATCTGCGTCACGTTGCGTGACCCGGCGACATCGAGCGCCACCGCCACCAGGTCCGGTCCCGACCGCACATCCACCTCCGCCCCGAGTTGCGAGGCGAGGTTCAGCGCGACCCGGGCGTCAAGCGCGGTACTGACGGCCGGGTGCTCGACATGCAGCGCGATCCAGGGGGCGTGCAGCGCGTCCGCCAGGCGTTTGGCGTGACGCACGACGGCGACCCCCATCGCGTCCGGCCCCACCATCGCCAGCACCCGCTCCCCCGCGGGCCACGGTCCGCTGATGGAATTGCGGCGCATGTAGTCCTGCAACCCGCTATCCACATGCTCGGCCGCGCGGCGGAGCGCGATTTCGCGGAGTGCCGTGAGGTTGCCCTCTTTGAAAAAGCTCTCCAGCGCCCGCTTGGCCACGTCCGGGCGATAGATGCGGCCCTCCCGCAGCCGGGCCTGCAGCTCGGCGGGCGGCAGGTCCACGACCTCGATCTCATTGGCCATTTCCAGCACGCGGTCCGGCACGGTCTCCGTCACACGCACACCGGTAATGCGGGCGACCGCGTCGTTCAGGCTTTCCAGATGCTGCACATTGAGCGTGGCCCAGACGTCGAGCCCGGCGCGCAACAGCTCCTCCACATCCTCCCACCGCTTCGCGTGCCGCCCGCCGGGCGCGTTGGTGTGCGCCAGCTCATCCACCAGCAGCAGGCCAGGGTGGCGCGCCAGGGCGGCGTCCGCGTCGAACTCGTCCAGCGTCTGTCCGCGATAGTCGACGTTCTTGCGCGGCAGGATGGGAAGCGAGCCGATTTGCGCCTCAGTCTCCTTCCGCCCGTGCGTCTCCACGACGCCCACCAGCACATCCGTGCCCTCGGCGGCTTTCTGCCGGGCGGCGACAAGCATCTCCCACGTCTTGCCGACGCCGGGCGCGGCGCCAAGGAAGATCTTGAGCCGCCCCCGCCCCTCGGCGGCGGCGGCCTCGATCAGGGCGTCGGGGTCGGGGCGACGGTCGTTCATGAGACCTACACCGGCGCGCCAAAACCGCCCACTCCGGCGATACGTTCGAGATCTTGCGCGCTATGGACGATTCGAACCACGATCAAATCTGACGGTGTGAACCGATAGTAAATGCCATATGACCGATAATAGATCACTCGCAGCCCGCGCCCGAGCGCCGGTTTTGCGACACCTGCTTCGGGCACGGACCGATATTTCGACAGTGCAGTGCGGATATCATCTACAAACGATTTTGCTGTCTTATGAGAGCGTGTTCGTTCTTCCATAAATTCATAGATGGCATCAAGGTCCGCCCGTGCGGGTTTCGTTAGGCGGATCGCGAGCGGGCGGCTAATCTTTGCATTCCCCGTTCGGCGATATCGTCAACGTCGAATTCATAGAGTTCACCAGCGTCCATCGACGCTAGCCCTTCATCGATCAGGGCCTTCAGCGTTGCGGGATCAGGTTCATGGTAACGCTTTCGATGCCACTCCGCTAACGCCGCGCGCACGACGTCATCGGCTGATGTGTAGAAACCTTGCCGGACCGCCTCTCGAACGGCGTCCATGACCTCGGCCGGCAGCTCGAAGGTCATCTGTTCCGAATCTGGCATCGAGTGCTCCTTTGCACGCTACTTGGCCGCATCCAGCGCCAGATTCAACGCTAGCACATCCACCCGCGGCTCCCCAATCAATCCCAGCAACCGGCCTGACGTGGCGCCTGCCACCAGCGTCCGGACCTGCGCCTCCGGTAGTTTACGGGCACCGGCCACGCGGGCGACCTGGCGCTCGGCATTAGCGGGGGAGATGTGCGGGTCAAGGCCGGATGCGCTGGTGGTCAGCATGTCGCCCGGCACCGGGGTGGGCCCCGCATCCTTCACGTCTGCCGTCACCCGGTCGATCAGCGCCTGCGACGTGGGCCCGGCGTTGCTGCCCACCGAGTTCTGCGCGTTGAACGGTGCCGGCACGGTCTTGGTGCTATCAGCCGGGTCCGTGTCGGTGGTGGCCGAGGGCCGGGCGTGGAAATACTCGTCCTTAGTGAAGCTCTGGCCGATCAAGGCAGAGCCCACGACCGTGCCACCCCGCTCGATCAGGCTGCCCCCCGCCAAGCCCGGTATGGCATGGCCCACGCCCACGAAGGCAAGCGGAAAGGCAAGACCGGTCAGCAGCGTGAACAGCACGATGAGCGCCAGCGCCGGGCGAAGGTGGTTCATGATTACGCGAGCCCTAAAGTGGTGAGGATAAGGTCGATGATCTTGATGCCGATGAACGGAGCGACCAGCCCGCCTAGCCCATAGATCAACAGGTTGCGCCGCAGCAGCGCCGCCGCACCCAACGGCACGAACTTCACGCCGCGCAACGCGAGCGGCACCAGCGCCACGATGATCAGCGCATTGAAGATCACTGCGGACAAAATGGCCGATTGCGGACTGTGCAGCCGCATGATGTTAAGCGCCTGCAGGCCGGGATAAGTCGCGACGAAGATAGCCGGTAATATCGCAAAATACTTGCTAACGTCATTCGCAATACTGAACGTGGTCAGTGACCCGCGGGTGATCAGCAATTGCTTCCCGATCTCCACGATCTCGATCAGCTTGGTCGGATCGCTATCCAGATCCACCATGTTCCCCGCCTCCCGCGCCGCCTGCGTGCCGGTCTGCATGGCCACGCCTACGTCCGCCTGCGCCAAGGCCGGCGCGTCGTTGGTGCCGTCCCCGCACATCGCCACCAGGCGGCCTTCGCTCTGCACGTTACGGATGTAGTCCAGCTTATCCTGCGGCGTGGCCTGGGCCAAGAAATCGTCCACCCCGGCCTCCGTGGCGATCGCCGCCGCCGTCACCGGGTTGTCACCGGTGATCATCACGGTGCGGATGCCCATGCCGCGGAGGGCGGCGAAGCGGTCGCGGATGCCGGGCTTCACGATGTCCTTCAGCTCGATCACGCCCAGCAGCCGGCCGCCCGCGCTGACCGCGAGCGGCGTGCCGCCGGCCCGGGCGACCTTGTCCACCGCGGCATTGAACGCGGCCGGCGCGGCGCCGGTGCTGGCCAGCACGCTATCCACCGCGCCCTTGCGCCAGGATTGG
>JAYVOF010000074.1:0-15206 GCA_043758105.1 Rhodospirillales bacterium
TTGCTCTCCAGCAGGACCGTGCCATCGGTCTGGTCCCTGATCCATTCGGCGAGTTCCTCCGCCAGCAGCCGCCGCGCCGAGGTCATGCTCTGGTTGCGCTCCGGCGCCGTCCAGGGCTGGGGGGCGTGCGCGGCCTCCGCGGGCGGATCGGCCAGCGGCCAGAGTTCGACCCGGCCCGCGTGACCGTGGCGATCGGCGCGATGCACCAGGGTCTCGCCGTGCGCCACCACCCCGGCGGCGGCGTCGGGGTGGGCGAACACCGCGTCCACCAGCGCCAGCACGGGGGAAGTGGAACGGAACGACACCTGCAATCCGGCGTCGAGCCAAGTGTGCCCGGCGTCCCTGACCCGTGTGCTCAGGGCGCCGCGGGCGTTCTCGAACCCGTCCACGTCGGCGCCCTGGAACGAGAAGATCGATTGCTTGCGATCCCCCACGGCGAACACCGTGCGGATCGTGTCGCGCGCGCCCTGACCGGCGAAGAACTCCTGCGTCAGGCCGTGCGCGATGTCCCATTGTTCCGGCGCGGTGTCCTGCACCTCGTCCAGCAGCAGATGGTCGATGCCGCCATCCAGCTTATAGAGTACCCAAGCCGCCCCGGGATCGACCAGCAGGCCGGAGGTGCGTCCGATGAGGTCGGTATAATCCAGCTGCCCGGCGCGGGATTTCAGCATCTCGTAAGCCGCGAGGATCGGGGCGGCCAGGGTCAGCAGCGCAGTATTCGCCGCGGCTGCCCGCAAGGCCCGGCGCTGGTCCTCTATGGCCGCGATACGGGTCTGTTCGGAGCTTATGACCGCATGGATATGCGGGTATTTGGCAGCCAGCACCTTCGCCGCGAAAAGCGACAGCGCGGTCGTTTTACCGTCGATATTGAAGAAGCAGTTACGCCATGAATCCCACGCCGCCCGTCGCAAATAGGCCGGCTGCCCCAGCCATCCCAGCATGAGGTGCGCTTTATTCTGAACAGCCGGGGAGCCGTGGGCGCGCATCAGGCCGAGGGCTAGAGCGAGCTCCGGCTCACCCGGCCAGCCGATTGCGTCGTCCAGCACCTCGTGATCATCGCGGGCCGTAACGGCCAGCGCCCGTCGAATGGCGGCCTCCCGCCGGGGCTCGGCCAGGGCCAGGAATGGGGCCAGCCGCCCGCGCTGGCCAGCGAGGGTGGTGATCAACCGGCCGAACGTGTCGGCGTTGACCAGACCGGCGAGCCCGTCCAGCGCGCCGGGCGGCGTTTCGGCCAGCACGCTCTCCCGCGCCCGGTCCATGGCGAGCTTGGCGTCCGCGTCCTCCACCAGGCGGAATTGCGGGGAGATCGCGGCCTCCAGCGGGAAACGGCGGAGCAGCGACTGGCAGAAGGCGTGGATGGTGCCGATGCGCATGCCGCCGGGCAGGTCCAGCACGTCCGCGAACAAGGCGCGCGCCTTTTGCCTCGTGGCGGACGTGGCGGGCACCAGCAAATCCGCGAGTTCCTGGTCGAGCGCCGGGTCATCGAGCGTCACCCAGCGGCCCAGCCGGTGTTGCAAGCGGAGCGCCATTTCGGCGGCGGCGGCCTTGGTGAACGTCAGACACTGGATCCGGCCCGGCCCGGCCCCGCCCAGCATGAGGCGGAGCATCCGGTCGGTGAGCAGCTTGGTCTTGCCCGACCCGGCGCTAGCGGCCACGAATGCGGACACCGCCGGGTCGGACGCTTGCCGCTGTTCCCCGACGGCACGGTCGCGGGCGGTCATGACCGCCGTCATCCCTTATCCTCTTCCAACGCCGACCACTCCGCCACGCGGGCCAGCTGGGCGTAGTCGGAGAAGCGGGGCGCGGCACCCGGATGCGGCTGGGACAGATAGGCGCGGGCCGGGTCGTCATACAGGTGGATAAGCGCCACCAGGCTCCGCTCCGACTCCGCCGCGGCCGCCGCCGGATCGTCCTTCACCACCCGATCCACCGTGCCCGGCGTGAAGCCGCCGGTGAGGTGCCAATAGGTCAACTCGGCCACGCGGCCGGCCACATCCTCCCCGAACACGCCGGCGCGGGCCATGGCCGCCTCGAGCGGCAATTGCGGGGCGCGGCCGAGGCGGACGTTCTTATCGCTCGGCGTGGTGCCGGTCTTATAATCCAGGATGGCGATGGTGCCGTCCGGCAGGCGCTCGATCCGGTCGGCCCGCCCCGTCAGCTGGAATGGGGCGCCGGGAACGGCCCAGATGCCCGAGACTTCGGAGCGGATGAGGGCCGGGCGGTGCACGCGCCGTCGCTCGCCCTCGGTGGCCGCGACCCAGTCGGCGATGCGCATCAACCGGGGACGCCACCAGGCGGCCAGCGCGGGGCGGAGGCCGGCCTCGTCCAGAGCGCGCCCCATCTCGGCCCGCAGACGCTGGGCCGCATCCGGCGGGTAGCTTGGGGGGAGCGCCACCAGGAACGCGGCCAGCGCGGCGTGGACGATCGTGCCGTAATCCGCGGCGTCGGCCGATTGTTCGAGCGGATCCAGCTTGCGCAGACGCAGCACGTGCTTGGCATAGATGGCATAGGGATCACGCAGCCAGGTCTCGATTTCGGTGACGCTGAGGCGGCGGGGGCGGGCGGCGGCGGGGGGACGCGGCATCGGGGGGCGGACCGGGTGCGGCTCGCCCGCCGGCTGGTCCAGCGCCTGCGCCCACTGGGCGGCCGGGTGGGCGGGGAGCGTGGCGACATGGCCCTCTAAAAATGCCTCCAACCGCACGAGCCACCGGGCCGGCACGGTGGGTGCGCCATCCCGCCGCCGCGGGCACGACAGCACCACCTGGGGCGCGGCACTCGTGAGCATGGCGAAATCATGGGCCATTTGCCCGACCACCTCCTCCGGCGACGGCAGCCCGGCGCGGGCGCGCATCGGACGGCTCATCCACGGGCCGGGGTCAGTGGCTTGTGGCCAGACCGTCTCGGCCAGACTGCCCAGCACCAGCACCTCGAAGCTCTGCAGCCGGGCCTCCAGCAGGCCCAAGATCGCCACGCGCGGATGCTCGCCACCCGCCGGCAGCCCGCGCAGCGCGCGCCGGGTGCGGACCATGATGCCGGCCATCGATGCCTCCAGCAGGCCCGGCAGCGTCGCGACCGGCTGCGGCGGCAAGAGCGGTAGCGCGTCCAGCAGGGCGGATAGATGGGTGGCCAGCGCGTCGCCCTCTTCACCCGCCCACAGGCGGGTTCCGGGCTCGTCGGCGGTTTCGGCCACCGCCTCCGCACAGGCGATTAGCGCCCGCAGCGCCTCGGCGGGCGGGGCATCCGGGCGGGCGGCGATACCGAGGATGGGGGCGAAGCAGGCATCGAGGCGCCCGAGCAGATCCGCGGCGGCACCGGCCCGCACGGCCACCCCGCGCAAACCATCGAGGCCGGGCGGAGGGGCAGGACCACGCAGGCAGGCCCGCTCCAGCGCCCGCGCCGCCGCCCGGCACTCCGCCGGAGACAGGCCGAGGGCCGCGAGCGGATGCTTCAAGAGCGATAGCAGCACGACGGGTCCGAAACCCTCCGCCACGACCCGGGCCAGCAGGCGCAACAGGATCGCGGGCGGCGTATCGGCCAAGGGCTCGCCGGCGCTGTCATCGGCGACGATGCCGAACCGGCGCAGCTCGGCCGCGACCCGCCCGGCCAGCGCCCGGTCCGGCGTCACCAGCGCGGCGCGGGCGTGCGGTGTTTCCAGCGCATCACGGAGGATCAGCGCGATGGCGACCGCCTCCTCCTGCTGGTCGGACGCCGACAAGCGGGTGATGCCGGCCATGTCCGGCGCGAACGGCGCGCGCCATTGGCCGAGCGCCGGGGCGGGCAGCAGGGCGCGGTCGATCGCGGCCGCACGGTTGGCACCGGCCGCCGCCTCTGGCCACACCGCCTCCGGCCACGCCGCCACATCCGCCCGCGTGACGGCGAGGCCGGACAGCAAGCGCCGCAACCCGGCCTGCGGATGGCCATCATCCAGCGCGTCCCACACCGGATCCGCCATTTCGGCATCGAGCCCCGGCAGCACCACGACCCCGCCCGGCAGCCGGAGTGCAGCGCGGATCAGCCGGGCCACCGCCGGGATCCCGCCCGTGGTGCCGGCGATGACGATGTTACCGGCCGGGGGCCGCGCCGCCCACTCCGCGGTTTGATGATCCAACAGGCACCGGGCGCGGGCGGCGGCGTCCATCAGGTGCTGGCTACGCAACCAGGCGGGCCACGCCTCGGTCACGATCTGCAGGAACTGGATCGTGCGGTCCCAATGCGACGCGTGCTCCAGCGCGGCGGCGTCCGGCAGCCGGTGCGCGAGGTCGATTTCGGCCCGGTGCGCCTCGTCCAATAAATGCGCCAGCTCGACCGCGAGCGGCCAGGCGCGGTCCGCGGTGGCGGGGGCGCCGTTCTGGCCGCCCATCGCCATCACCATCCGGGTCAGCACCGCAAGCCGCAGGGCCGGCGCGACGGCGGGCGCCAGGTCGAGCGTACCGCGAAGCGCCAGCGGTGCCTCGTCCAGCGCCCCCAACGCCGCAATGCGCGGCAGCAACATCGGCCGCCCGGCGGAGGCGCGGAGGAACGCGTCGGTCAGGCCCCGCGCCGCCCGCCGGGTTGGCAGCAGGATCAATCCGTCCGCCACGGCCAACGGGTCCCCGTCCCGGCTGGACCGCTGCAGCCACCACTGGGCGAGTGTGTCGAGGAACGGGAGATGCGCCGGAATGCTATGCAGATTCATCGAAGCGCCCCCACCCGGTCCGGCCAGCCATGCAGCTCGGCCATGCGTCCGTCATCGGCCATGATGCCCAGCGTGACCGACAGCGCGTCCAGAGGAGTGAGATAGCCCAGCCGGTCCGGCCATTCCACCACCGCCACCCCGTCCAGCGCGTCCTCCCAGCCGAGCTCGATCAGCGCCGCCGGCCCGTCCAGCCGCCACAGGTCGAAATGCTGCACGAGGCCGAGGCGGGAGGGGTAGGCCTGGACGAGGGTATAGCTCGGGCTCGGCACCTCGAGCGTGGGATCGGCCAGCAGGGCGCGGAGGATGGCGCGGGCGAGCGCGCTTTTGCCGGCCCCGAGCGGCCCGGTCAGCAGCACGCAATCGCCAGCGCGCAGCTGGCCCGCGATCCGGCCGCCTAACGCGATGGTCGCATCTAGTGTTGGTAGGGGGATCGAGGCGGTGGGCACCGCCGCACCATGCCCGCCGCCGCCCGGCGCGGCAAACCCGCCGGCCTGCGCTTGAACGATTTGGCCAAGGCGTTAGATCAAGGGCATGAACACGACAATAGATATAGACGTGGCGATCATTGGCGCCGGCCCCGTCGGGCTGTTCGCCGCGTTCGAATGCGGCATGTTAAAGCTGCGCCCCGCGCTGATCGACGCGCTGGGGGAGATCGGTGGCCAATGCTCGGCGCTCTATCCGGAGAAACCGATTTATGACATCCCCGCCCACCCGGCGATCGACGCCGGGCAGCTGATCGAGAATTTGGACCGCCAGATCGCCCCGTTCGACGTGCCGCGCCTGCTGGGCCGCCGGGTCATCCGGCTGGAGGGGCAGGCGGGCGCGTTCCGGCTGGGGACGGATCAGGGGGATACGGTGCTGGCAAAGGCGGTGATCCTAGCCGCCGGTGCGGGCGCATTCGGTCCGAACCGCCCGCCGCTCGATGGTTTGGCCGCGTATGAGGCCAGTGGCGCGGTGCGTTATTCGGTGCGCAAGCGCGAGGAGCTCCGTGGTAAGCGCGTCGTGATCGCCGGCGGCGGCGACAGCGCGGTGGATTGGGCGCTGTCGTTGAAGGATGTGGCGGAGAAGGTCTGGGTGGTGCACCGCCGCCCGAAATTCCGCGCGGCGCCGGAAACTGCGGCCCAACTGGATCGGGCGGCGGCGCGGGGTGAGATCGAGATGGTGATCCCCTATCAACTGCATGCGTTGCACGGAACGGACGGGGTGTTGGGGTCGGTCGAGGTTGCGACGATGGAGGGCGAGACGCGCCGGCTGGATGCTACTCATCTGCTGCCGTTCTTTGGGCTGTCGATGGATTTGGGCCCGATCGCAAGCTGGGGTTTGGCGCTGGAACAGCATCACGTCACGGTGACGCCCGCGACGTGCGAGACGTCGGTGCCCGGGATTTTCGCCGTGGGGGACGTGGCGACCTATGCCGGTAAGCTGAAGTTGATCCTGCAGGGGTTCAGCGAGGGGGCGATGGCGGCGCACGCGATCCACCCGATCGTGCACCCGGATACGGCGCTGCATTTCGAGTATTCGACCAGCAAGGGCGTCCCCGCATAGCCCTGGCCGGCCCGGATATTTCTCGGCCGTTAGGGTTTTTTCTGCACAATCAGCACCATCGTGCCGTCCGGCTCGATCGATTGTTCAACAACCGTGTGACCTTGCTCGATCAACGTGCGCGGAACATTGCGGCATGGTTCTTCGCCGCGAAGGCGCACGGATAGTGTCTGTCCCGGTGCGATACGGTCGAGTGCCAATCGGGTTCGGACAAACGTCATGGGGCAGACCTCTTGGGTGATGTCCAGCGTGGACTGGTGCATGATTATTCCTGATGTTTTATCGCAAGTGAGTATTGCGAAGCGGTTGAATAATACCGTATATCTAGAAGATCGTAAGGCAAGAAGGGAAGCGTGATGACTGAGTCCACTGGTAATGCTGAAGTTTTGGGTCTGACTGCCCAGATCGTATCGGCCCATGTTTCGAACAACTCGGTAGCGCCCGATGCTTTAGCCAATCTGATCCAGGAGGTCTATCGTACCCTCGCGGGCGTTGGAAAAGAGCAGGTCGTACCTGAGAAGCAACTTCCGGCTGTCCCGGTGCGTAAGTCGGTTTTCCCCGACTTCATCGTCTGCTTGGAAGATGGCAAGAAGCTCAAGATGCTCAAGCGTCATTTGAAGACGAGCTATAATATGACGCCCGAGCAATACCGCGAGAAGTGGCAGCTGCCGCCGGACTACCCGATGGTGGCCCCGAACTACGCCAAGCACCGGTCCACGCTCGCCAAGAAGATCGGGCTCGGCACCAAGCCGCGCGCCCGGTAGGCCAGCCTCCACTAAGCCAGCCTATCACGGATCGCGATTCGACAAGCGGACGCGATTTCGGCTACCCCAGGGGCGTGCTGACGGCGCGCAAGCCTGCCTCTGGGGACCCGATGGATTTACGCATCGTGGAATCGCGTATTGCGGAGTCGCGTATTTTAGAATCGCGCATCGAAATGCTGTGTGTCGAACGCGGCCTGAAAATGACCGGGCAGCGCCGGGTGATCGCCCGCGTCCTGTCGGAGGCCGCCGACCATCCGGATGTCGAAGAGCTGTATCGCCGGGCCAGCGCGCTGGACGGACGGATCTCGATCGCGACTGTCTATCGGACCGTCCGGCTGTTCGAGGAAAAGGGCATCCTCGAGCGCCGCGATTTCGGCGGCGGCCGCGCCCGGTATGAACCGACGGAGCACGGCCCGCACCATCACCTGATCGACGTCGAAACCGGCCGGGTCATCGAATTCGGCGATTCCGACCACGAGAAGTTGATCCGGGCGATCGCCGCCCGGCTCGGCTTCGAGCTCGTGTCCCACCGGCTCGAACTCTTCGGACGCCGGACGCCCGACGCGCGGGGCCGAAGACCGGAGTCCCGGCCAGAACTTCAGGCCGAAAACACCGAATCCCATGATCCCGGAGCGCCCTCATGACGTCATCCTTGGCCCTGGTGCCGTCCAGCATGGGAGAGCTGCGCGCGGGCAACCTCGGCGTCCGCATCGCCGAAACCGCCGGGGAAATCGACGCCGCGCTGGCGCTGCGCTACCGGATTTTCTTTACCGAAATGGGCGCCCATGCGGACCCGGTCACCTCGCAAACCGGGCGCGACCGGGACGAGTTCGACGCCTTCGCCGACCATCTCCTGGTGGTCGATCACGCGCTGGGCTCGGGGCCCGATTGTGTCGTCGGGACCTACCGGATGCTGGCCCCCGAGGGGGCCCTCGCCGCAGGGCGGTATTACTCGGCCGATGAATACGACATCTCGCCAATCACGAGCTTTCCGGGGCGGGTGCTGGAACTCGGGCGCTCTTGCGTCGATGTAAATTACCGCGGACGGGCGGTCATGCAGCTGCTGTGGCGCGGGATCGCCGCCTATGTGTTCCACAATCAAATCGAACTCATGTTCGGCTGCGCCAGCCTGCCGGGCACCGACCCCGAGAAACTCGCAGTCGAGCTCTCTTATCTCTATGAGCATCACCTCGCCCCGCCGGCGCTCCGCCCCCGGGCCAAGCCGGACCGGTATGTGGAAATGCGCCGGGTCCCGGTGTCGAGCTTCGTCCCGCGGAAAGTGAACCAGACGCTGCCGCCGTTGATCAAGGGATACCTCCGGATCGGAGGGTTCATCGGTGACGGGGCCGTGGTGGACCGGCAGTTCAACACGACCGACGTGGCGGTCATCCTCAAGACGGATCTGGTGACCGACAAATATTACCGGCACTATGAACGCCAGAGCCGCGACACGCCCGATTAATCAGGCGACTAATCGGGCCACTTTTACAGCGGAGCTGCCAAGATGAACGTCGTCATGACCTCCCCGCGCCTCGCGGCGCCGGCGGTTGCCTTGATCGAGGCCGCGGGTGGCGTCGTGCATTACATGCCGCCCTATCCCACCGCGGACGCGATCAGTGCCCTCGCCTCCGGTCTCGGTGCCGTCGCGATCCTGTCGCGGCAGGGGCCGGTCACGCGGGACGTCATGGCCCGTGTCCCGACGCTGCGCATCGTCGCCCGGCATGGCGTGGGCGTGGACGACGTCGATGTGGCGGAGGCGGCGCGGCGTGGCATTCTGGTCACGCGCGCCCCCGGCTCCAACACCCGGGCGGTGGCCGAGCATACGATGGCGTTGATCCTGGCGCTGGTGAAGCGGCTGCCCGCCCTATCCGCCCAGGTGGCGGCGGGGGGCTGGCGAGATGCGGGGACGGAGGCCGGGGATGTGGCGGGCCTCCGGCTCGGGCTGTTGGGCTATGGCGAGATCGGGCGGGCGGTGGCACCGCTGGCAGAGGCGTTCGGCATGACCGTCACCCCCCTTACCCGGGAGAACACCGCGGCGTCGCTGCCCCACACCGATGTGCTATCGCTGCATCTGCCGATGAATGCGGCGAACCGGCATCTGATCGGCAGGGCGGAACTGGCCGCGTTGCCGCCGGGGGCGTTCGTGATCAACACCTCCCGCGGCGGGCTGATCGACGAGGCTGCGCTGCTGGCGGCGCTCGATTCCGGCCATCTCGGCGGCGCCGGGCTCGATGTGTTCGAGCGGGAGCCGCCGGACCCGGACGATCCCCTGCGGCGGCACAGGCGCGTAATCGCAACGCCGCACGTCGCCGGGGTGACGCCCGATAGCATGGTGGCCATGGGCGTGATGGCGGCCGAGTGTATTGCCGCGGTGCTGCGGGGCGGCATGCCGCCATCCGGCCGGCTGGTCCGGGTATGAGGCGGCTTGCGGCGTTCACCGGTTGGCGCGCGGATGTGGTGGCGCTCGGGCTCGGCGCGTTGTCTGCGCTGGCGCTGCCGCCCATCCACCTCATTCCGGTGCTGCTGGTGGCGGTGCCGGGGCTGCTGGCGCTGATCGGCGCGGCGGGGGGCCCGGTCGTGGCGGCGCGGCGCGGGTTCTTCTTCGGGCTCGGTCACCACGTCGTCGGGCTCTATTGGATCACCGAGGCCATTATGCTGGAATCGGCGCGGCTCTGGTGGCTGGTGCCACTCGCGGTCCCGGCGCTGTCGGCGCTGCTGGCGCTGTTTATCGCTGTGCCCTGCGGCCTTACCCGGCTGGCGCCACCGGGCTGGCGGCGGGTGGCGTTGTTTGCCGGCGTGTGGACGCTGTTCGACCTGGCGCGGCACTATGTCGGCACCGGGTTTCCATGGAACCCGTTCGGCAGTGTCTGGGCGGTGCCGGGCGGGTTTGGCGACGTGATGATCCAGCCGGCGGCCTGGGTCGGGACTCCGGGCCTCACGCTGGCCACCCTGCTATTGGCGGGGCTTGCCTCGCTCGGACGGCCCGGCGTCGCCGTGACGGCAGCGGCACTCACCGGCTGGGCGGCGCTGGGGGTGATCCGGCTGGAGGGGCCGGAGCCGCCGGGCACGGGGCTACGAGTCGTTCTGATCCAGGGTAACGTCAGCCAGGGCAGCAAATGGAATATCGCGGCCGCACGGGAGGCGTTCGAGCGCCACCTCGCGCTGACCCGGGCGGCGATGACGGAGGTCGCACTGGCTGGGACCAAAGGTCCGGCGATCGTGATCTGGCCCGAGACGTCCAGCACGCCGTATTGGTTGCAAACCGACCCCGGCGCGCGCGCCGCCATCCTGCGCGCCGCGGCGCCGGCCCGGGGCGCCTTGGTAGGCACGCTGAGCTTTACCCGGGGGGAGCCCTCGGAGGATCCGGATAATCTGCCGCTGAATAGCCTGCTGGCCATGGCCGCGGACGGATCCATGGCGCCGCTTTATTCCAAGTGGCACCTGGTGCCATTCGGCGAATACGCCCCGAGCTGGGTGCCGTTTGCGATTCAGGTGGTGCCGGGGCGGTTCGGCTTCGGCGCCGGTCCGGCGACACTGCGGCTATCGGGTGTGCCGCCCTTTGGTGCCATGATCTGCTACGAGGCGATCTTTCCCGCGCAGGTGGTGAACCAGGCGGACCGGCCCGATTGGCTGGTGAACATCACCAATGACGCGTGGTTCGGCAACTCGACCGGACCGCGCCAGCATCTGGCGGCGGTGCGCATGCGCGCGGTGGAGGAGGGTTTACCGGTCATGCGGGCGGCAAATACGGGAATTACCGCCGGATTCGACAGCCGCGGGCGGGAGCTCGGCCGGACGGAAATGGGCACGGCCACCTCCCTCACGCTGATTTTACCCGGTAAGCGGCCGGCGACGTCGTTCTCTCGCTGGGGGTTGGTCATCCCCGGAATTCTCGCAGCCGCCTTAAGTTTCACCACATTTTTTGGCGTCCGGTCGCAAATGGTGCGAAGGCGTCTTTAAATTGACCAATCCGATCGCTGGCGGGACAGACTTCAAATTGTGTCACAAGCGTTGACAATTCACGGTTGCACCTATAGCTATTCCCTCAGCTTGCGCGACTTGTTCAGCGCACTGGAGAGCAAAATGGCCTCAACCAGCGTTTCCGCCACCGGTGAAAAAGAATCCAGACCCAGCCCGATCGACACCCATGTCGGTGCCCGTATCCGGCTCCGCCGTACGTTGATGGGTATGTCCCAGGAACGGCTTGGCGAGGCGCTCGGCCTGACGTTCCAGCAAGTGCAGAAATATGAGCGCGGTGTGAACCGGGTGGGGGCGTCCCGCTTGTTCGACCTATCCCGCGTGCTCGATGTCTCGATCTCGTTTTTCTTCGATGACATGCCAGAGCCATTGGCCAACCTGCACGGCACGTATCAAACCACTCGCGCCGCCGGCGGTTTTGCCGAGGCGCAGGACGCCTATGGCGTCGATGACAACCTGAACCGGCGGGAAACGCTTGAACTTGTTCGCGCCTATTATCGCATCACCGACCCGGCGGTGCGTAAACGCGTCTTCGACCTGATTAAAACGATGGGACCAGCTGAAAGCTGAGCGGCACGTCCTGTAGCGCATCGGTAAAGCGTTGCACCCGCTGGTAACACGCGCATGACGCGGCCTCGAGCCCGGGCCGGTCAACGACGAACACCCGTCCGCGCGTGGTGCGGATGAGGCCGGCGTGGCTTAACGTCGCAACCGCGATCGTGACGCCCGAGCGGCGGACGGCCAGCATGATCGAAAGGAACTCCTGGGTCAGCAACAGCTCGTTGCCATCCGCCCGGTCATGCGCCACCAGCAACCAGCGCGCGCAGCGCTGCGTAAGGACGTGGCGGCTGTTGCACGCGGCGGTCTGAGCGGATTGGGCGCTCAACGCCTCATAGGTGCGGACTAGCAGGCCCATCAGCACCGGGCAGTCGGGCAGGACCGTCCGCAGGGCCGCCGCCGGCATGCGATACGCAATCCCGGCGAGCTGGACGATCGAATGGGTGAACGAGGTCGCGGCCGTGCTGAAGGCCGCAGCCACGCCAACCATCCCGTCCCGTCCGATCACGCCGACCTCGACACCCGACCCACCCTCGTCGGCGATGGCGACAAGGGACGCAAAGCCTTGTTCGAAGAAAAACACTTGTTGGATCGACTCGCCCGCCTCGTGCAGGGATTGTCCGCTGACCATCCGGCCGCGCGCGAGGAACGGGCTTAGGCGCTGAAGTTCGGCTGGCGGAAGGACCGCAAGGATCTCGTTCCGGAAGTTCACGTTGCTGGGAAAACGTGGGCTCGACATGTTTGCTCCTACGGGCCCCATTACCGTACGATCGGTCATTGATTAATCAATACGCCGCATAAACGGAAAGCGGCATCGCTAAAAACTCAAAATGCGAGATAAAGCTTCCATAATAGGTCTGAAGCGACTCATCTGCGCGGTAGCGCACGGTGCTATGGACTTAATCGGACAGGGATGCGACCTGCCGCGTACTTTATTTAGCGACGAGCGCACCCAACCCCAAGTGAAATCTTTTTGTTTATACGATTTGGTCAGGGGAGCCGTGCGCGTGCGCGGCTGGCAATTACCGGCCGGCGGGCTTAGATACCGCTCGCGTTCCACCGAGCGAAACATCCGCCCGCGCCATCGGCAGCCTCCTTTGCCGCCGCGCCCGCCACAAACCATTAGGTCCTTATGCCGTTTCCCCCCTTGAACCCCGCCTTTGGCCGCACTCTCGCCGCCCGGGATTACGCCGAGCCTACCAGCGTGCAGTCGGCCGTGTTGGTGGACGAAGCCATCGGACGCGACCTTTTGGTATCGGCCCAGACCGGATCGGGCAAGACGGTGGCCTATGGCCTGGCGCTGGGGCCGACGTTGCTGGGCGAAAATGAGCGGTTCGACCGGCCCGGCGCGCCGCTCGCCCTTGTGATCGCCCCCACGCGGGAATTGGCGATCCAGGTGCAGGGGGAGTTGGCGTGGCTCTACGCCGATACCGGGGCCAAGATCGCGTCCTGCGTCGGCGGCATGGATAGCCGGGCGGAGCAGCGGGTGCTGGCGGCGGGCTGCCATCTGGTGGTCGGCACGCCGGGCCGGCTGCGCGACCATCTGGAACGCGGGCGTCTCGACCTCGGCAGCCTGCGGGCCGCCGTGCTCGATGAGGCCGATGAGATGCTGGACCTCGGCTTCCGCGACGATCTCGAATTCATCCTGGACCGGACGCCGTCCGAGCAGCGGCGGACGCTGTTGTTTTCGGCCACCATCGCCAAGGAAATCGCCTCGCTGGCCAAGCGGTACCAGCGGGACGCGCTGCGCATCGATGTCGGTAGCGGGCGCGAGCCGCACCGGGACATCGAATACCGCGCTGTGACCATGGCCCCGCACGATGCCGAGCGGGCGGCAGTCAACGTGCTGCGCTATTTCGAAAGCCGCGCCTCGCTCGTCTTCTGTGCGACCCGCGAAGGGGTGCGCCGGCTGCATGGCCGGTTGATCGAGCGTGGCTTCGACGCCGTGGCGCTGTCCGGCGAGCTGAGCCAGCATGAGCGGACGACCGCGCTGCAATCGCTGCGGGACGGACGGTCCCGGGTGTGCGTGGCGACCGACGTGGCGGCGCGTGGGTTGGATTTGCCCGACCTCGACCTCGTCATCCACGCGGATCTGCCCACCAACAAGGAGACGCTGCTGCATCGGAGCGGACGCACCGGGCGGGCGGGGCGCAAGGGCACCTCCGTGTTGCTGGTGCCCTATCCCAAACGCCGCCGGGCGGAACAATTACTGACGGCCGCAGGCCTCGACGCCGGGTGGAGCGACCCGCCGAGCGCCGAGCTGATCCGCTCGCGCGACCAGGAACGGCTGCTGGCCGAGCCGATCTTGGCCGAGGAGCCGAATGAGGAGGATTTGGCGCTGGGCCGCATGCTGCTGGACGGACGTCCGGCCGAGTGGGTGGCGGCGGCGCTGGTCCGCATGGCCCGCGCCCGGATGCCCGCGCCGGAGGAGCAGTTCGATGCCGCGCCGGTCGTGGCCAAACAAGACCCGAATGCCCGCTTCGTCCGGGCCGACCGGGAGCCGCAACGCAGTGCCGGCGGCGGGGCGTGGTTCCGGGTGACCGTGGGGCGCCGGAGCAATGCCGATCCTAAGTGGCTGATTCCGCTCATTTGCCGGCTGGGCGGGGTGACGAAGGCCGATATCGGCGCGATCCGTATCTTCGACACCGACTCCCGGTTCGAGATCATGGCGGACGCGGCCGAACGCTTTGCAGCCGCCGTTCAACACGCGGGTGAGGGGGAGGCCCGGATCGAACCGTCCACCGCGGGTGCCGAGTCCCGCACCTCCGGCCCCCGCCCCGGACGCTCGTTTACGAGCCGCAAGGCCCCGCGCGCCGCCCGCGGCTGACCCAGAGTCCGGCGCGATCCCCGTTACGATTTAGGTTGTATCCGGCGGCTTCTGCGCGCATTGTTTCGAGACCGGAAACGTTCCGGATCGCTGCATTTTGTTGACGGAGCATCCGCATGACCGTACGTCACACCGTTGTCCTGGCTGCTATGCTGGTCCTTGCCGTGCCCCTGACGGCGCAGGCTGTCGTGATCGAATATGACTTCACAGGCAATATTACCGAGGAAGATACGACCGGGCCGCTCAAGAATTTCCTGAACCCGCCGCCGCTCGGCATCAACCCGCTCAGCGGTTATGTCCGGTTCGACGCGAGTACGCCGGACACGACCCCGGGTAATTGGACCCTGCCGGCGGCCATCGTGCATATCGCCTACCAGGGTGGCACGGTGGACGGCGTGGGGGCGGTGGCGCACGTCTCGACCAATCGCGACGTCTTTTTGTTCACCTTTCAGATTCCGGTCTCGCAGTTCCTGCCGGTGACGATCGCGACGGCCGCGGTGAACATCGGGTTCGATACCTTCCAGGACGGATATTTTAGCCTGAATTCGTTGCCCACGACCGTCCCGCCCAATGACCATACGATCAGCTTTTCCTACACCGCCGGTACCACGCCGTTTGGTGCAAGCACGGATACAAACAACAATTTCACAGCGCGCACGATCAGCGTGCCTGAGCCTGCATCGATGTTTTTGCTGTTCGTAGGGGCCATTGCTGCCCTTTTTATCCCCAGGCTTTCAGACAAAATTAACTATAAGCCTCGCTGACATTACTTTAATAATGTTCGGTTGCAACCTGGGGTAGCGGCCTGTAGTGTTCGAGTGATGCAGCCCCAGGTAAAGTTGGTCACGTTCGAATCAAGTTC
>JAYVOF010000075.1:0-5544 GCA_043758105.1 Rhodospirillales bacterium
GGCGCCTCCCCGCGCCCCACCGCTGCGACGCGCAGCAGCGCCCTCACGCCGCGCCCTGCACCGCGTGGGGGACGGCGCTGAGTTCCAGCCGGCGTCCGGTGAAGGCGTGCGCGGCGGCGGAGTGGCTGGCCAGCACGACGGTGCGCCCGATCGCCAGGCGCCGCAGCGCGCTGAACACATCCGCCTCGGTCGCCGGGTCCAGATGCGCGGTGGGTTCGTCTAATAACAGCAGCGGCGCGTTGCGGGCGAAGGCGCGGGCGATGGCGACGCGCTGCGCCTGACCGCCGGACAGGCCATAGCCGCCTTCGCCGATCAGCGTGTCCAGCCCGCCCGGCAAGTGCCCGGCGAACGCCGTGACGCCGGCGGCGGTGGCGGCCGTGATGATCTCTGCCTCGGTCGCCTCTGGACGGCCGAACCGGATGTTGTCGCGGATGCTGCCGGCAAACAGCCGCGGGCGCTGGCCGATCCAGCTGGTCATGCGCGCCAGCGCCTCCGGCACGATGCTGTCCAGCGGCGCGCCGTTCAGCGTGATCCGCCCGGCGCCCGGCTTGATGAAGCCGAGCAGCAGCTCGATCACGGTGGACTTGCCCGCGCCCGACGGCCCGACCAGCAGCAGCGTCTCGTGCGCCGGCACCCGGAAGCTGAGGTCCTCCAGCACCGGGCCGCGCGCCGCGTCCCAGGTGAACGCCACATGCTCGAACGCGACGGTGACACCCAGCGCGGCCACGGTCCGGGGCGGCGGCCGCGCCGGATCCGCTGACGGTATCGGGGCCAGCGTGAACGCATCCGCGGTGGCACTGGACCCCAGCCGTTCCTGATAGGCCGCGGCGAAGGCGCGCAACGGGGCAAAGAACTCGACCGCCAGCAACAGCATGAAAATCGCCACCGCCGGGTCGGCCGGCGCGGCAGAGAAATATCGCAGCGCCAGACCGATCAGCGCCGCCGCCGCCGCGCCATCGAGCGCGGCCGAGGACAGGAACGCCACGCGCAGCACCCGCATGGTTCGCGCCGCCAGCTCGTCCGCCGCGCGCTTCAGCCCCAGCGCCTCGTCCTCCGCGCGCCCGGCCAGCACGATGGTGGCGATGCCGCGCACCCGGTCCAGGAACCGTGCCTGCAACCCCGCCATCGCCGCGAATTGGCGGCGGGAGGCGGCGGCCGCGCCGATGCCGGCCACGCCCATCCCGACCGGCACCAGCAAGCCGGCCAGCAGCAAAATGCCAGCGGCCCACGGATCGATCCAGGCGGCGGCGGCCAGCACGATGGCCGGGCTCAGCACCGCAAGCGTCGCCGCCGGGGCCCAACGGGCGAACAATCCGTCCAATCCCTCGATCCGATCCACCGCCAGCGTCACCAGCGTGCCGGCGGGGCTGTGCCGCCACAAATCCGGCCCGGCGCGGAACAGCCGGGTGAAGAGTTCCGTCCGCAAACCGCGCCGGGCGGTGGCTCCCACGGCAAAGGCCAAATCCTCCGACACCGCCCCAAGTGTCGCCCGCGCCACCGCCAACGCCGCGAAGGCCGCCGCCCATCCCCAACCCGCGAACGGCCCGCCCACCGCGCCGGCCAATAAGCGCGCCAGGCACCAGGCCTGCGCGCACGCCGCCACCGTACCGGCCGCGCCCAAGCCGATGACCGGATGGAGGGGCACCCGGGCCGCCCGCAGCGCGCCGTCCAGCCACTCCCGTCCGGGCTTGTACTCCGGAGGTGGCGGTGTCCGCGCGCGGCTCACCGCTCCTCCAACGCCCGTTTCGCAGTGGTGGCGAGGAAGGCGGCGGCGACCGGCAGGATCGCGTCGTTGAAATCATACCCGGCATTATGCAGATCGGCACCCTCCCGCACGGGGCCGTTGCCGATCCAGGCGAACGCGCCGGGCCGCGCGTCCAGCAGCCAGCCGAAATCCTCGCCCGCCATGCTAGGCGGCAGGTCGCGTAGCACCGGGGCACCGAGGCTCGCCGCCGCCTCGGCTGCGAGCCTCGCCTCCGCCGCGTGGTTGATGGTGCTACGAACACCATGGAAGATATCGATATCGGCCTCGACGTTACAGGCCTGGGCGATGCCCGCCACGACCCGGCGTATGCTGGCCTCCAGCACCTCTCCCACCGCCGGCTGATGCGTGCGGAACGTGCCGCCTAGATGGACGCGGTCCGGAATTTGGTTGTTGGCGGTGCCGGCCTGCAGCACCCCGATGGTGATCACGGCGGAGTGGAGCGGGTCCACCGTCCGGGCGACGATCGACTGCAGTGCGACAATCAATTGCCCGGCCGCCAGCACCGGATCCCGCGTCAAATGCGGCATCGCGGCGTGCCCGCCATGGCCAAGCAGCGTCACCACCAGCCGCGACGCCGCCGCCATGACCGGGCCGTGATGCAGGATGACGGTGCCGGCCGCGACGCCGGGCCAATTGTGAAAGCCGAACACGCGCTCCATCGGGAACCGCTCGAACAGGCCGTCCGCCATCATGCTCCGTGCGCCGCCAAAGCCCTCCTCGGCCGGCTGGAACACGAACTGCACCGTGCCGGACCAGTCCGGGTCACGCGCCAGCAACACCGCCGCAGCCAGTAGGCTGGCGGTATGGCCGTCATGGCCGCAGGCGTGCATCACGCCGGGCCGGGTGGAGGCGTGGGCGGCACCGGTCCGTTCGTCGATCGGCAGGGCGTCCATGTCGGCGCGCAACCCGACGCTACGGTTGGAGTGCCCCCGGCTGAGGGTCGCCACCACGCCATGCCCGCCGATTCCCGCGGAGAACGGCACGCCGAGCCCCGTCAGGACCTGGCACACATAGGCGGCGGTATCGCGTTCCTGCAGCGACAGCTCCGGGTGGGCATGCAAATGCCGGCGCCATTGGGTCGCGTGCGCGTGCAGGGCGGAGTCCATCATGGTCATCCCCCGATGTGCAGACTGAAACGCGATTACGCAAGTGTATTAGCCCAGGGCGAGACTATCGAACCGGGCCTGGCGCAACGGCAGCGTCACGACATACCGCGTGCCGACCACCTCATCGACCAACAGCGTTGCATGCAGTTGCCGGGCAAAACCGCGGATGAGTTGGATGCCGATGCCGTCCCGGACGCCGGTTTCGGTCTGCACTCGTCCGGTGGGGATGCCGATCCCGTCATCGCAAACCTCGAGGGTCGCAGTGTCACCGTCGCTGGTGAGCGTCACCGCGATGTGACCCCGTTTGCCACCGGGGAAGGCGTATTTGACCGCGTTGCTCACCGCCTCCGTCACGATCAATGCCAGCGGCACCGCCTGATCACTCGACATCTTGAGCGCCGGCGCGTCGATGTTGAGCTGCAACCGGCCACCCTTGACACCATCTCCGGGCACTTCACCCATGGCGTTGAACAATTGCTGGCATAATTCGGTGAGAAACTCACGCATGTCGATCGTATGCACGTCGCCATGGGCATAGAGATGGCGGTGCAGAGTGGCCAGGGCGCGCACCCGGTCGCGGGCGGATTGGAATTCGGCGCGGGCTTCCGGTAGGCGAATCCGGCTCGCCTGGAGGTTCAACAGGCTGGCGACGATCTGTAGGTTGTTCTTCACCCGGTGGTGGATTTCCTGCATCGACAACTCCTGCTCGCGCATGGCGGTATCGAGCTGAATTTGCTGCCGGCTGAGGACCAAGGTGGCACGCTTGAACGCGATCGCGAGGCGGCGGAAGGATGGAGATTGCGGGCCGAGGTCGGGCAGGTCGAACGGCCGTCCGTGCCGCCACCCATCGATCGCCGAGCGAAGCCGCGCGGTCTGCCGCTCCACATAAAAATGCGCCACGGCCAACGTGGCGCACACACCGAAGCCCCATGTGAGTAAAGCGGTCGTCCACCCGCCCGAGAGGCCGGACAGCACGGCGAGAGGAAGAGTGCTTAGAGCCATCATACTGGCCGCCATAATCTGCGGCCGCCGCCCGGCCCGGCGGATCATAAAATGGTCCGGGCCGCCCTCATTTCGGCCGGCCGTCGTCGATCAGCTTCAGCAGGTCTTCCGGGATCGGCTCATTGGCGACCTCGTCATACAGCTCGTGCAAGCCGCGCTGGAGCCACAGGTCGAAGGCTTCACCCTCGGGTTTCATTGGCTTCGAATCCACTGGCAGCGCTTTCGGTGCTTTGGGCTTTCGTTCCATCGTGGCTCAGTTCGCAAAGCGCCGCAGCCACGGAGCACGAGCCGGACCGCGATCGCATTTCCGAACCCGCGATTCGTGCCACGCGCACGGTTATTTTCGATAAATTAATGGGTTACGCCCCGGCACGCGTTTCGGGAACCTGCCGGAGGGCCAGAAATTCCGTCTCGACCACGGACTTATCCTTCCGCGGGGATTTCGCCTTGGGCTCCCCCAACAGCCAGGTTTCCAGCTGACGCCGGGCGCGGAATACACGGCTTTTAGCGGTGCCGACCGCACAGCCGGTCGACTCGGCCAACGCCTCGTAGCTCATGCCATGCACGACGACCATCACCAGGGCCTCCCGCTGATCGGACGGCAGCCGGGACATGGCGGCCGCCAGTTCTTTCAACGCCAGGCGATCTTCATGCGGTGCCTCCGTCGCAAAAGCGCTTTGCGGCACGTCATCGATGTCCGTCGTGTCCCGGCGCTTACGCAGATTGCTGATGAACCGGTTGCGCAGGATGCGGTGCATCCATGCCGGAAAATTCGTGCCCGGGATGAAGCTGCCGGAGGCGGATAGGGCGTTGCATACCGCGTCCTGCACCAAATCCTCGGCCGCCGACCGGTTCCGCGTCAACGCCAGCGCCTGCACCCGCAGTTTTGGCAGAATGGCGATCACCTGATCGTGGAAGGAGGGTTGGACGGGGGCCGTGCTGAGCGCTTGGGACATTGGTTCGCCTCATGTCTTGATAGTGAGCAAATGGCGAACCGGGTGCAAGCGTTGCATCCGTGGTGCCGGGTGTGGATCACGAACGCGCGACCACGACGAGAGCATTCAGCTGGGTCCGCGCCCGGGACAGCCGTGCCTTCATGGTGCCGGGCGGCACGCCGCAGATCGCCGCCGCCTCGTCATGGCTGAGCCCCTGTGCCCCCACGAGGATCAGCGCCTCTCGCAACAGCGGCGGCAGGGCGAAGATCAGGCGTTGCAGGTCTGCGAGCTCGGCCTGCGCGTGCTGCGGCGGGGGCGTCGCCTCGTCATCCTCGGAAAACGCCAGCATCGCCCTGGCTTCCCGCTTGCGGCGGCGGGCCTGTTCATAGAATTGGTTGCGGAGGATGGTGAACAGCCAGCCCTTCAAATTGGTGCCGGGCTGAAATTGGTCGAGCGCCGACAGCGACCGCACCACCGCGTCCTGCACCAAATCATCGGCCGCCACGCGGTCCCGCACCAGGAAGCGGGCGAAGGCGCGCAAATCCGGTAATAATGTTGCGACTTGGCGACGCAACTCCGGCTCGGCTATGTGGCATGTATCAACCATATGTGCTTGTTCTAGCACCCATCGCCCAAATCACCCCCTCATCTAGAAAAGGATGGCCGATGACCAGCCTGCGTCGCGAAGACCTGATCCGCGCGCTGCCGTATGCCCGCCGCTACGCCCGGGCATTGA
>JAYVOF010000076.1:0-35450 GCA_043758105.1 Rhodospirillales bacterium
CGGGGCTGAAGGGGGATTCGTGGTGTTGACGCCGTTCATCCGGACCCATTTCGCGTGACCAGGGGGGCATGATGTCCACCGACAATCCCTTTGCCGAGCCGGACGATTCCGACCGCACGGTGATACGTCCCGGTGCGCGCCCCGTGCCCGGCGGACGCCCCACTCCCCCTACGGCAGCCCCGATGGCCCCGGAGGCATCGCGTCCAGCAGACATACCGCGCCCGATTTCCGCGGGGGACTCCGTGGACCGCGCGGCTCTCGCGGTGGGTTCCACACCGCTCGCCATCGCCGCCGCGCCGCTGCTGCAGCTATTGGGCCGTCTGCGCAACACCGCCACGCCGCCGGATGCCGGGGATTTGCGGGAGCGCGCGGTGGCCGAGATGCGGCGGTTCGAACAGGCGGCGCGGGATGGCGGCGTGCCGATGGATCAGCTTCGCCCGGCGCATTACGCCCTGTGCGCCAGCCTCGACGACGTGGTGCTCAACACCCCCTGGGGCAGCACCGGCAGCTGGGCCTCCCGCTCGCTCATCTCCACCTTCCACCAGGAAGTCCGCAGCGGTGAGCGGTTCTTCGACCTGTTGACCCAGATGCGGCAAAACCCCGGCACTTTCCTGCCGGTGCTGGAGCTGATGTATCTCTGCCTATCGCTCGGCTTCATGGGCCGTCACCGCCTGTCGCCGCGGGGTCCGGCGGAAATCGACCGGCTGCGGGAGGAGACGTATAGCGTCATCGTGAAACAGCGCCCGGCGCCCGAGCCCGCGCTGTCGCCGCGATGGCAGGGGGCGGACGCGCCCTATCGCCCGGCGCGGGCCCGGTTGCCGGTCTGGGTCGCGGCGGTGGCGGGGCTGGCGCTGGTGGCGCTGGTCTGGGCCTGGTCGGCCCGCACCCTGGCCGTCGCGTCCGACGCGTTATTCGCCCGGGCGCTCGCGGTGCCGCCGGGTCACATGCCGGCGATCAGCCGGGCGGCTCCGGTGCAGCCGCCCCGGACCGTCGCCTCGACCGAGCCGGGGCCGATCAACCGGCTCCGCACATTTCTCAAGCCCGAGATCGACCAGAACCTCGTGACCGTCGCCGGCACGGACGCGACGCCGATCGTCCGCATCCGCAATCAGGGCCTGTTCGGCTCCGGCAGCGCCAGCCTGAACGAGCGGTTCCTGCCGTTGCTCGCCCGCATCGGCCTGGCGCTGGCGGCGGAGTCGGGTCCGGTGGACGTGGTGGGGCATAGCGACAATCAGCCGATCCGCACCGTGCAATTCCCCTCCAACCTTCAACTGTCCGCCGCCCGGGCCAAATCTGCCGCGAGCGCGCTCGCCCGCAGCATCGGCGATGCCAGCCGGCTGCATACCGAGGGCCGGGCCGACGCCGATCCGGTCGCGAGCAATGCGACGCCCGAGGGCCGCGAGCAAAATCGGCGCATCGAGGTCGTTTTGCACCGGCAGGGCTGATGATGCGCATCCTACTAAGCCATTGGACCTTGAGCGGCATCGGCGCCGCCCTACTGGCGCTGTTGGTCTGGTTCTTCGGCCCGTTACTCGCGTGGTTCGAGCCCTGGTGGGTCCGCGCCGGCCTGATCTTGCTGATCGCGCTCGTCTGGGGCGGCACCAATTTCTGGGTCCACCGCCGCCGCGTCCGGGCGGAGGCGGCGCTCGTGGCAGGCGTGGTGGAAACCGATGCGTCCGGCGAGGAGGTCGCGGCGTTGCGCGAACGGCTGACCGCGGCATTGGCGACGCTGAAGCACGCGAGCGGCACGCGGGGCTATCTGTATGCGCAGCCCTGGTACGTCATCATCGGCCCGCCCGGTGCGGGTAAGACCACGGCGCTGCGTCATTCCGGCCTAAATTTTCCGCTATCGGCTGAAACCGGGGCGGTTGCCGGGGTGGGCGGCACACGCCTCTGCGATTGGTGGTTCACCGATCAGGCCGTGCTGATCGACACCGCCGGGCGCTATACGACGCAGGATAGCGACGCCCGGGTGGACCGCGCCGGGTGGGACGGGTTCCTCGCGCTGCTGCGCCGCACCCGGGCGCGTCAGCCGCTGAACGGGGTGATCGTCGCGATCAGCGTCACCGACATCGTGACCAACCCGGCGCTCGCGCTGCTGCACGCCCAGGCGATCCGGACGCGGGTGAAGGAGCTGGTGGAGCGGCTGGGCGTGCGGCTGCCGGTCTATGCTCTGTTGACGAAGACCGATCTGATCGCGGGTTTTACCGAGTTCTTCGACGATCTGGACCGGGAGCGGCGGGACCAGGTCTGGGGCACGACCTTCCCCTGGGTTGCCCCGAAGGCCACGGGGGAGATCCAGGCGGGGACCGTGATCGGGTTCCAGGACGCCTTCGACGCCCTGGTCGCGCGGCTCCAGACCCGTCTGCCGGAGCGGTTGCAGGCCGAGCGTAGTGCGGAGCGGCGCGTGCTGATCGCCGGCTTCCCCGCCCAGGTCGCGAGCCTGGCGGAGCCGATCGGCCAGTTCCTCACCGCCGCGTTCGGCGGCACCCGGCTCGACCCGGCCCCCCTGTTGCGCGGCGTCTATCTCGCGTCCGGCACGCAGGAGGGCACCCCGCTCGACCGGCTGACCGGCGTGCTGGCGCAGACCTTCGGCCTGGACCAGCGCCTGTTGCCGAGCCTCCGCCCCACCGGCGGGCGCAGCTATTTCCTGGGGCGCTTGCTCCGCGAGGTCGTGTTCGGCGAGGCGCTGCTGGTGTCCGAACCGCCGGGCCGCGCGCGGCGCCGGGTCGCGTTGCGGGCGGGTGCGTTCGCCGCGGTGGCGCTGGTGACGGTGGCGGCCAGCGCCCTGCTATGGCGCAGTGGACGGGCGGCGGAGGCGGAGGTGACCGAGCTTTCGGCAGCCCTCACCCGGTATGAGGCCGCCGCCGCCGCGCTCCCGCTCGACCCCGTGGCGGAGGGTGACCTCGCGCGGATCACGCCGCTGTTGGATCAGGCCCGGGCGCTGCCGTTCGCGGGTGGTGCGGGTTCCACCGGCCTGTCGCAGGCCAGCAGCCTCGGTACGGTGTCGCGCAGCGTCTATCGCCATGCGCTGGAGCGCGTGCTGCTGCCGCGGCTGGTCTGGCGGCTGGAGGGCGGTATGCGCGGCGCGCTGAATCGCGCGGATTATCTGTATCAGGCGACCCGGGTCTATCTCATGCTCGGCAGCCAGGGTCCGCTCGACCGGGATTTAGTGCGGGAGTGGATGACGCTCGACTGGGCCACCGCCTATCCGGGTGCCACGCAGGCGCTGCTGCGCCAATCGTTGGCGACGCATTTGGACGCGCTGCTGGCCAATCCGCTGCCGGAGGTGACGCTGGACGGCGCGCTGGTGGAGAATGCGCGCAGCACCTTTAGCCGGGTTTCCTTGGCGGAGCGGGTGTATTCCCGCATCCGCCCCAGTGCCGCCGCCCGGAAATTGGCCCCCTTCGTGCCGGCGGACGTGCTGGGTGCGTCCGGCATCCGCGTGTTCACGCGCCCGTCCGGCAAGCCGTTGACCGATGGGATCCCGGGGTTTTTGACCGTGGAGGGCTTCCACCGCGTGCTGCTGCCGGGCCTGGCCCCTGGCGTGCGAGACGTGGTGGCGGAAAGCTGGGTGCTGGGTCCAGACGCGCAATCCAAGGCCGCCGACCCAGCGCTGGCGACCCTGGAGCACGACGTGGTGGCGCTCTATGCGGCGGATTATGCCCGGGCCTGGGATGGATTGCTGGCGGATCTGGCGGTGGTGCCGCTCCGGAGTTTGCAACAGGGCGTGCAGGATTTGTATGTCCTTGCCTCCCCCCAATCGCCGATGCGGGATTTGTTGGTGGCCGTCGCACGGCAATTGACGCTGAGCGAGCCGCCGGGCGGGGCCAAGCCGGAGGCCGCGCCGTCGGCGCTGCAGAGCGTGGTGGGCGCCGGGGCCGCGCCGGTGGTGCCGCCCGGTCAGGCGATCGATGAACGATACCGGGCGCTGCGGGACTATGTGGGCAAGGGTCCGGGGGCGCCGATCGACCTCACGCTCAAGCTGCTGAACGATCTGCAGCAGCAATTGGCCCCGCTCGCCAGTGCGGCGGCGGGCGGCAGTGCGGCGGCAGTCGCGTCCGGGCCGGATCCGGGGCAGCTGTTGCGGGCCGAGGCCTATCGCCTGCCGGTGCCGGTCGCGGGCTGGTTGCAAACCCTGGCGGCGACCGGCAACCAGCTGCGCGGCGGCGGCGCCAAGCAGCAGGCGGCGGCGGCGTTCAACGGTCCGTCCGGCCCCGCCTCGCTCTGCCGCGACGCGGTCGAGGGCCGGTACCCGTTCCGGCCCGACCCGGTGCGGGAGACGCCGCTCGAGGATTTCGCCAAGCTGTTCGCCCCGGGCGGGCGGATGGACGCGTTCTTTAGCCAGCAGTTGCGCGCCTTCGTCGATCAATCCGCGGCCGGGTGGAAGCTGCAGCCGGTGGGGGGCGTGGAGCCGCCGGTGAACGAGGCGAATCTTGCGCAATTCCAGCGGGCGGCCATGATCCGGGACCTGTTCTTCGGCGCAGGCGGCGCGACGCCGGCCGTCCGGTTCGACATCACGCCCGATTCGGCCGACCCCGGCACGCGTCAGGTGACGCTGGACCTGAACGGCCTGGCGATCCCCTATGCCCAAGGGCCTTCCCGCGCGATTTCGGTGGCCTGGCCGGGTCCGCAGGGCATGAGCGACGTCCGCCTGGTGTTCGATCCGCCGCCCAAAAGCGGTCCGCCGGTGCTGGAGGAAAAGGGGCCGTGGGCGCTGTTCCGGCTGTTCGGGCGGGGTAGGCTGGTGCAGCAGGGCGCGTCCGAGGAATACTTGCTGACGTTCGAGCTGGCGGACCGCAAGGTGGCCTATAAAATCCGGGCCGGCTCGGTCAACAACCCGTTCGCGCCGGGCATGCTGCAGGCGTTCCAATGCCCCCGCCTGCTGTAATTGTAGGATTTTACGGTAAGCTGCCGTCCCGCGGCGATTTTGTCCGGGCCGGGCTGCCGGGGGGATTCGTGACACCCTGGGATGCGTGGTTTCAGGCCGTGCTGGCCGAAAGCCGCGCGCTGCTGGGTGACCGATGGCTGCCGGCCTGGATGGAAGCGCCGGTCTGGCGCTTTCTGCTGGACGCGGGCATGTGCGGGCCGGACGCCGTGCTGGGCCTGTGGATGCCGAGCGTGGATCGCGTGGGCAGGGCATTCCCCCTCACCATCGCCGCCGTATTCGAAGGCGGCCCGGCCTCGTCCGCCGAGGGCTGGCTGAACGCGGCGGAGGCGTGCGGGCGGCAGGCGCTGGCAGACGATTTAGATCCCGCCGGGCTCACGGCGTGCCTGCCGCCATTCGCGGACGGGCGAGACCCAGCCGTTTCCGGATGGTGGACGGAGGGGGCACCGCTGGTTCCCGCCGGGCACCGTCCGGGTGGGCTGCCGGACGGCGCGGATTTCGCCACGATGCTGGCCGGGCCATGAGCGTCACCAAGCGCGCCCTCGCCGATTGGGCCGTGACCCACCCCGGCGCGGTGCGTCCGTTGAACGAGGACGCGCTGGTGCGCCGGCCCGAGGTCGGGTTGTGGGCGGTGGCCGACGGTGCCGGTGGGCATCAGGCGGGGGACGTCGCCTCCGGCATGATCGCCGCCGCCCTCGATGCCGTGCCCGCGGCGCTATCGGCGGATGAGGCGCTGATGCAGGTCCGCCTGCGCCTGGCGGCGGTGCACGACGCGCTGCGGGAGCGGGCGGCGCAGGACGGGCCGGGCGCGGTGATCGCCTCCACGGTCGTGGTGCTGTTGATCCGGGACGGGCATTTCGCCTGTCTGTGGGCCGGGGACTCTCGCGCCTATCTGCTGCGCCGCGGCGTGTTACAGGCGGTGACGACGGACCATAGCCTGGTGCAGGAACTGGTGGCCGCCGGCACGCTCACCGACGCCGAGGCCGAGCATCATCCACAGGCGAACGTCATCACCCGCGCGGTGGGTGCCGGGGAGGCGATGCTGGAGCTGGACAAAATCACCGCCCCGGTCGAGGCTGGGGACCGGTTCCTGCTGTGCAGCGACGGCCTGTGTAAGACGCTGGACGCTGCGACCCTCGCCCGCCTGGTGGCCACCCCCGACCCGGCGGAGCAGCTGGTGGCGGCGGCGCTCGCGGCCGGGGTGCGGGACAACGTGACCGCTGTCGTGGTCGAGGCCCGCGATGCTTGAGCGCCTGGGCAAATACGAGCTGCGCGGCGTGCTTGGTAAGGGGGCGATGGGGACCGTCTATGACGCGTGGGATCCGGGGATCGCGCGCCGGGTCGCGATCAAGACGATACAGCTTCCGTCCGGTCAACACACATCTGGGGATGAAAATGCCGAGGACGCCTATGCCCGGTTCAAGCGGGAGGCGCAGGCGGCCGGGCGGCTGAGCCATCCCGGCATCGTCGCGGTCTATGACCAGGGCGAGACCGATGGCGTCGCCTACATCGTCATGGAGCTGATCGAGGGGCAGCCGCTCAAGGCGTTGCTGGATCAGGAACACCGGCTGGCACCGGACGCCGCGATCCGCGTCATGGTGGGGCTGCTGGATGCGCTGGGATATAGCCATGGGTGCGGGGTGATCCACCGGGACATCAAGCCGACCAACATCATCCTCACGAAATCCGGTGCGGTGAAGATCGCCGATTTCGGCATCGCCCGGATCGAAAACAGCGAGATGACCCAGGTCGGCACCGTGATGGGCACGCCGGCCTACATGTCGCCGGAGCAATTCATGGGTCAGGCGGTGGACGCCCGCACCGACATCTATGCGTCGGGCGTGGTGCTGTATCACCTATTGACCGGGGAGAAGCCGTTCCAGGGCGGCATGACGGCGATCATGCACAAGGTCCTGCACACGGACCCGCCGAAGCCGTCCGAGTTGTCGGTCACGGCACCACCCGCGCTCGATGCCGTGGTGGCGAAGGCGATGGCCCGGCGTCCGGAGGACCGGTACGCCTCGGCCCGGGCGTTTTCCGACGCGCTCACGGCCGCGATGCGCGCGCCGATGCCGGCGCCGGATGCGCATGAGGACCGGACGACGGTGCTGCCGCGGGGTGCGGCGCCCGTATCGATGCCGCCGGTCGCGAAGCTGCCGGCACCGCCGGCGGTCCAGCCGGGCAACCGGCGCTGGGGGGCGGTGATCGGCGGTATCACCCTGGTGATCGGGCTGGCCGCGGGCGCTGGCTGGTTGGTGTCGCGGCCCACGCCGCCGCCGGTTCAGACGGCCATGACGCCGGTCCCCGCTCCTGTTCCTGCCACACCTGTTCTCGCCCCGCCCGAACCGGCCGCGCCACCCGAGCCGGTCCAACCACCGATGCCGGCTCCAACGCCTGAGTCGCCCAAGATTGTGCCGCCCGCGCTCGTGCCGCCCGCTTTTGTGCCGCCCGCGCTCGTGCCGCCCGCTTTTGTGCCGCCCGCTTTTGTGCCGCCCGCGCCCGGCATTGCCAAACCCGACCCGGCCCCCGTGCCGCCTATCGTTCCGGCGCCCGTGATGGCACCCGTTTTAGCGCCCATACCTCCAAGCGCGCTCGACGCCGCCCTGGCCGGCGTGCGCTGCACCGACCTGGAAACCACCATCGGGCCCGATCAGCGGATCGTCGTTACCGGTGCGGCCGGCGGCGGCGGGCCGGAAGGGGCGGCCCGGGTGGCGCTGGATGGCATGGCTGGCGCGCGAGCGGGCAGCCCGATCGACTGGCGCGCCGCCCGGTTCGACGGGCCTTATTGCCCGGTCGTGGACCTCGTGCGGTGGATCCGCGCCGGGGCGCCGCCGGGGTTCGAGTTCACGCTCCAGGGCGCGGGCAAGCCGTTCCGGGACCGGGCAAGGGTCCTGCCGCTGATCACCGCACCCGCCTTCCCCGCCCATTTGCGGCTGTCGTATTTTCAGCAGAATGGCAGCGTGGACCATCTATACCCGACCGGTGCGGATCCGGTGTGGCGGCCCAGTTCGTCCGTCGTGTTCACCGGGGCCGAGAGCGCGGGCTGGTCGGTCGGACCGCCGTTCGGCACCGACATGATCCTGGCCGTCATGTCGTCGGTGCCGCTGCCGTCCCGCCCCGCGGCCGAGCCGTCCGAGACCTACCTCGCGGTCTTGCGCACCGCGATCGAGGCCGCGCGGCGCGGCGGCGCCACCGTGCTGGCGCGGGTGATCGTCCTGCAAACGCAGCCCTAGAGCCATGGACGACGACACCGTCATCATGACCCCCTCCGGGAGACCAAGACGGCGCTGGCCCTGGATCGCGCTCGCCCTCATGGTGTCCGGCGCGGCCGCCGGGCTGGTCTGGTCGGAGGGGCCATCCCCACCGCCGCCCGTCGCGGACACCCAGATCCGGCCCGCCCAGCCCCCCATGGCGACCGAGGGGGCGATCCTCGCGCGGCAGCCCGGCGTCACCGAGACCTATCGTTTTGCGTCCGAGCCCAGCATCATGGTCGTGCAATTCGCGGCCCTCGCCGATCAGGCCGGCGCGCTCAACCGGGTGGCGGCGTTGATCGAGAAGGCGGGGTTCCCGCGCGACCGCGTGCTGGATGACGCCGAACTCGACCGGCGGATCCGCGCGGGCGGCGACGATCCGGCCCGCTTTTATTACGGCCATGACTACCGCGCGGCGGACCTGCTGCGCTTCTTTGCCGCGGCGCGCCAGGCGGGGGTGCCGCTCACGCCGGGCGAGCGGTGGCTCGATCGCGCCATGCAGGACTGGGGTTGGCAGCCCGGCAGCACCGGGGCGCTCATTACGCTGGTGCGGGAAAGTCCGGAGCTGGATAGCGCGGCGCGGGCGACCATCCTGCGGCACGAATTATCGCACGGGCTGTATTTCACAAGCCCCGCCTACGCCGGCTACGCCCGGGCCTTTTGGGAACGGACTCTGACGCCACCGGAGCGCACGGGATTTCGCGGCTTTCTGGCCAGCGAACGCTATGACACCGCCATCGACGATCTCGTGGTCAATGAGGCCCAGGCCTATCTGATGCACACCCCTAACGAACGGTTCTTCCGGGCGGATGCGATCGGCGTGACACCGGCGCGCCTGGCCGAATTACGCCTGTTGTTCCTGGCCGGCATGCCGCCGGGCTGGCTGCGCGATTGCACGCCAGCCCCGGATGCCAATGGTCGTGGCAAATGAGACCAGCGACATAATTCGTCATTGCGAGCCCCGCTTGGGGCGCGGCAACCCAGGGGCAACACGTGCGCTTGCGGTTCCTGGATTGCTTTGCCAAGCGGCTCGCAATGACGGTGACTTTGAAGGATTAGCTGCCGACTGTGACGACCTGGACGCGCCGGTTGCGCGGTTCGGATACGCCGGGGGCGGTGGGGACCAGCGGCTCCTCCTGTCCGCGTCCCGACGCCTCGAGCCGGGACCGCTCCACGCCGAAATGGGCGGCGATGTAGTCCGATACCGTGGTGGCCCGGCGCTCCGATAGGGTGCGGTTCGACTCTGGCAGGCCGACCGTGTCGGTGTGGCCGACGATGCGGAAGCTGTATTGCGCCAGCGCCGCGTTCGACAGCGCGCGTCCGAGCACGTCCAGTGTATGGATGGCGGCGGGCGTCAGGCGGTCGGACCCGTTTTCGAACTGCACCGTAAGGCTCGCGGTGCCCTGCGGATCGGCTGGCGTGGCCGCCGGGGCCTGGGGTGCGACATGCGCACGGGCGACAGCGTGCATTTGGACCGGGCGGCTCACCTCCCGCGGTGCCTCCCGTGCCGGCTCCCGTGCCGGCTCCCGTGCAAGCTCTGGCATCGTAGGGTTGAGCGGGCGGATACCACGGGTCGGCCCGCCGGCTTGCGGGCGGAGCTGGCGGATCAGGTCGTCCGCGCTGGCGGCCCAGGCCTGCTGGGACCACGCCGGCAATGACAGCATGCAGCAAAGCATGGCTAGGGAAGCAACGCGCGTCATGACACCCTCCAACTCATTACGATTAGTATACGTCATTGCCGGAAAAAGGCAATCGCCTTCTATAACATATGCACCTTTTAACGCAGGCGATCACCCGGCCATCGCGTCGGCCGCAAACACCGCCTCGTGACCATCATTCCGGCGCCGGTCCTGGGTCGGGAACCACGTGTTCCAGCCGAGCCGGGCACCACCCTGTAATCGGGGGGCCGGAATGTCGGCCGCCGCCAGGATCGGGTTTACCGCAAACCCCGTCTCCCACCCCAGAAACGCGCGGACCAGAGACGTGAGCTGCGTCAGCGCCGGACTGCCGGGCAGCAGCGCCTCGAACGCCGGGAGGCTGATCGGGCCGATATGCAGCACGATGCCCGCCTGCGCGTCCCACGCCCGCACACCGATCGCGGCATCGACGCCCAGCCGGGCAAACGATCCCGGCAGCCGGCCCCGCCCCAGCGTCGTCCGCTGATCCGGCGGCACCGCGAGCCACGCGCCGGCGAATTGTTCGACCCGCACCGGACGGCCGCACCAATCCGACACCAGCGCCTCGAGCCGGTCGGCCGAACGCGGGTGCATGGAAAAGAACCCGGCGTAATGGCACAGCGGGTCCGTGCCCGCCGCGAGCCGGTCCGCCATGCCCCCCGTGGCATAGCCCGTCAACGCCAGCAGCACCCCCGTCACCGGGTCCCGCACCGGTGCCCGGGTCCGGCCGGGGGTCAGCGGGAGCCGCGCCAGGTCCATCGACCGATGCAGCCGGTATTTGACCCCCGCCTGGGCAAAATGGCCGACCATGCGGTGCGACAGCAGGTCTAGGAAATCATGCAGCGCGCCGGACCGGTTCCGGAGCGTGGCATTCAGCACCTCCGAATAGCCGCGCGGCATGACGCCGGCGGGACCGACCAGGCCCATGACCGACACCGCCACCTGCGGCACCGCTCCCGGGCCGATGGACAGCACGTCGGCCGAAGGCTGCGCGAGGCTCGGTACCGAACGGAAGCGCACCACGGCACCGGGGTCCCGGCTGCCGGCCGCGTGCTGCAACAGGCGCACCGCGGCGTCGAAACCGAACCGCCGCGGGTCACGCCGCAACCGCTGGATCGGCGTCATAGCAGGGGCCGTGCACCCGCCCGGGCGGGCCACGCGGCCACGCGCCCGCTCCGGCCGCGCAGCACCGCCTCCGTCCGGACGAACGCGTTCACCGTCGCGTGCAGGGCGAGGAATGCGTTCAACACCGACGCCAGCACATACAGCCCACCCCCCTGCCAGGCCCGCGCGTCGAATTCGAGGGTGACGTCGAGCCCGCGGCAGAACGCGCCCGCCCGGCTGCCGGGCACCCGGGCGGTGCCGGGCCGCGACGAGACGCCCACCAGCCCCTCGATCGCCGCCGCCGTCTCCGCCGTCTGCCGTAAATCATACAGCCGCAGCACCTCACGCAGCGCCGCCGCCCCGTCCGCACCGCCCACGACCGACAAATGCCCGAGCGATAGATGCGACACCAGGCGCCAGAACCCCGCCTCTCGCAACGGCGCGCGCAAGGGGGGCGTGGGGGCGGTGAGGCATGTGACGGCGCCGACCGTGGCCATCCCCTCCACGAAGCCCAAAAACGGATGCCCGCCGCCGAACGGCAAATCCGCCGGCAAATCGCGATTAGTACACATCGCATCGATGGACAGCACCGTGCCGTCCTCCCGCTCCGGATCGAAATCCGGCTCATAGGCCCCCAGCAGCACGTCGCTGCCGGCGAGGTTCGCCGAGGCGCGGCGCAACACCGTGTAAAATCCAGCCGGTGTCTCGCCGGTCGAGAGGCCCGCTCCGGCGGTTGCACGGTAGAACGGCGCCCACGGACGCTGCTTGCCGTCCGCCCGGCCCTCTCGCACCCGGTCCACCGTCCAGACTTCGAGCGCGCCGGGGCGGCGTCGTTCCGGCTCGACCCGGTATTCGGTGGCCAGGTGATCCAACGGGATCGGGTCGCAACGCTGTGGAAATAGGTTCACGATCGGGCTGCAGCCGAGCGCCAGCCCCGCGGCATCGACCGTCCGCTCCAGCTCGGGGACGCTACGGTCGAGGTAGATGAACATATCCATCGTCGTTTCGGCCGCCATCAGGGTCTTGGCGTCGAGCCCGGCCAAGTCGATGAAGCGGAATTTCTCGGCAAAGGCGAAATACTCCGTCAGCAGCCGGAACCCGGTGAAGCTGCGGGCCGGCCAGGGCAGCAGCGCCTCCTCCGGCGCGAAGCCGGCCGGGCTGATGCAGGTGGCGGGCAGGATCACCGGCGCCGGGTCGTTCGGTCCATCGGCCAGCGCCACCGACAGCACGTGGGCGCAAAGTAACTCATATAGCGGCAACGAAATCTCCGGGGCCGCGCGCAGGAAGATCCGTAGCCCGTCCAGGCCCAGCGCCGTCAGCGTCATCCCCGGCACCGTGCAGCGGAGCGTGAGCCGCAGCACGCTGACCGCCCGCGCGCCCCCGGCGCCGATCGCCTGCGGATTGGGCGGTGCCGCCAGCGGCAGGCCCGATAGCCGCGCCGCCTCGATCTCCACCGGCCAGACCGTGGTGGTGCTGGTGGTGCGATACCGGCAGGGCTCGCCGCGCACCGGCTCGGTATCCAACAGTCGTCCGGCGGGCACGACGACCGGCCCCTGCGCATCCGCCTTGGCGGCGAACTGGGCGATGGCGCAGGACGGCACCGGGGCCAGATAATGCGGATAGAGCGTGTTCAGCAGCGCGTCCGTCAGCTCTGGAAAATCATCGTCCAGCCGGTGCTGCACCCGCGCCCCGAGGAAGGCGACCCCCTCCAGCAGACGCGCGACGTGCGGGTCATCGACCGCGTCCGCGGTGAGGCGGAGGCGCCCGGCGATCTTGGGATTGGCGTCCGCAAACTCCGCCGCCAGGGTGCGGATCGCGTTCAGCTCGCGGTTGTAATACGGTAGCAGGCTGTCGGACATCGCTAGGCTTGCTCCCGCGCATGGACGACGACACCGGCGGTGAGGGCGTCCACCACGGTATCGAACGACACCGGCTCCGGCGCGGGGTCCGCGTGCAACAGCGCCTCCACCCGCAGGCGGAGCGTGCCGCCGAGCCGGACATCGGCGTCGGTGAGGGTCACGCTGACGGTCACGAAGCGCGGTTCGAACCGGCGGATCGTGGCCTCGATCTCCGCCCGCAGCGCCTCCCGCTCCCGCACGTCGTTGAAGCTGCCGGCGGTGCAGTCCGGGATGCCATAGGCCAGGGGTGAGGTTTCGAGCTCTGTGAAACCGGCCGGCCAGGAGTGGAATCGCCGCCGCGCGTTCAGCAGCATTTCCAGGTCGCGCCGGACAGAGGCGCGCAACATCGCCATCGCCTCACCGGACGATAGCGGCCGATCGTGCTCCCGCTCCGGCTCGTGGTCGATCAGGCGGTCCAGCAGCGGCAATTGCGCGCGGGGTGGGCCCCGCCTGGGTTCACGGGCCCGTCCACTCATGAAAGGGGGCCACTCATGAAAGGGGGCCGAACTCAAGGGTGCCGAGCTCCATGATGCCCTGCGCATCGTCACCCACCAGAAACACGCGCTGCCCGGTGCCGCGCACCACGGTCTCTCCATGCCACTCGGTCGCGCGGCCCAGGCGCAGCGCGTCCGACAGTGTCGCGTCGTCGGCGGTATATATCGTGGGGAGATACACGTCCCCATCCGGCCCGTCATTCACCACCATGCTGGCCCGGCGCCAATACAGATCGCGCGGACGTTTCGGCGGATGGAACTCGATACTCTCGATCCGGGCCGTCGGGATCCAAAAATACTTTCCCGTGGTCGTTAGAACCTCGAGATGGGCGCAGCATAGATCGTCCACATCCCGCATATCATCGAATGCCGCCCCGTTTAGCCGGCCCGGCACGCGCGGACGGGCGGCCTCGGCGGTGGCGGCGCAGCGTGCGGCCTCCGCCATGTCGCCGGCGCGCATCGCCACCAGGGCCGCAAGCGTCGCGGCGCACGCAGGGGGTGGATCACCCAGGAACTCCGGCACGCGTCCGTCGCGAAACAGCTGCCGCCGGGCCATTTCGGCCCGGAGCAGCTGGCGGAATTCGGCGATCACCACGGCCGCATCCGGCGCGATGTCGGCGGCGGCGTCCAGGATCACGTCGGCCCGTTCCACATTGCCGGTAAACAGCAGCAATTCCGCCAACAGCACCCGCGCCGCCAAATCCGCCGGTGCGGCCTTCAGCGCGGCGCTGGCGGCGGCGATGGCGTCCATCAGCCGCCCGGCATGAAACAGGCTGCCGATGTTCTCCTTCATATCGCCCATACACATTCTCCTGGCAAAATCTCCCGGGCGGTCATCCGCCGTGGCCCGGTGCGGCGATGTCGGTGACGAGGCGGAAGGTCGCGGACACGTCGTCCAGCTGGAAATGGGGCTGGAGGTGGATGACGCAGCCGAACACGCCGGGCCGGCCCGGGCGCTCGGTCACCGAGACGCGTCCGGCCTTCAACGGATGGCGCGCCCGTCCGTCCCGCCCGGCGATCACGTTGCTGTTGACATACCCCATCAGCCACGCCTGCAACCGCCGCTCGATCACGTCCGCCGTCGCGAACGATCCGACCATATCGCGTCCGATCACCTTGATATAATGCGCAAACCGGCCGACGCAGAGCATGGAGTTGATCTGGGTCGAAATCCGGGCATTGGCGGACGCGATTTCGGTCGTGCGGCGGGCTGGGTCCTGCAGGCTGCGCACGGAGCCGAACGCGGCCTCCTCGCTGAACGGCACGGCGCCGAGCGGCATGAGCCCGGCATCCACCAGCTCCCGCTCTTGCGCGTCGGTCAGCACGAGGTCGAGGGAGGGGCGGACCCAGGTGTGGCCAGGATCGGTCGCGAACGGCTCGATCGGCAAGCCCGGCACGACACCGCCGCCCTCCCGGTCCTGCTCGGTCCCGCGCACGTCGGCGGGCCAGGCATGGGCGGCGAAGGCGCGGGCGACGCAGGAGGCGAAGGCGTATCCCGCCGTCATCCAGACGCGGCAGGTCGCGTCCGGGGCATATTCGGCATAGCGAAATCCGTCCCGCCGCCCCGGATCGTCCCGCCACGGGGGCCGGGCCAGCACGCGCGGCAGCGTCACGCAGACAAAGCGCATGTCCTCCCGGTGCCCCAATGCGCGCCAGCGGGCATGGCTTGCGGCCCGCAACGGTGCCGCGGGTGCGGCGGTATTGGCGAGGTCGGGGAAGCCATCGACCTCCAGCAACGCAGGGGAGGCGGCGAACACCATTGGTACGAAGGCGGCGGCGGCGATCCCGGCGAGGCTCGCGATCGCGGACACGTCATCCCCGCCCGGCCCCGGACGATGCTGCACCTCGCGATCGACGATCAGCAGGCCGAACGGTTCACCGCCGGGCATGCCGAACTCATCTTCGTAGATGCGGCGGAACAGGTGGCTTTGATCGAATTCCACCGCGCGGTCCAAATCCCGGCACAGCTCGGACCAGGCGACGTTGAGGACGCGGACGCGAAGGCGGGCGCTGGGGTCGATCGCTGCCACCAACCAGTGCAGGCCGCGCCAGCGCCCCTCCAGCTGCGTGAGGCGAGGTGCGTGCAGAATGGCGTCGAGCTGGGTGCCGATCAGGTCATCGATGGCCGCGATATCCCGGTCGAGCGCGGCGCGAAACCGGTCCGGATCCAACAGGAGACTGGCGGCGTCCGGCCCATACCAGGCATAGGCCGCGCCGCTACCGGGCCCGGCAATCAACGCGGCCAGGCCGTCCGACACCTCCAGCGCGTCCCGGCCAAAGAACCGGCCCGCCAGCACGGCGTCACGCAAGGGCGGCCGGTCGAGCACTACGGACGGTTGGCGGTCCGGCGGAAAATCCATGCGGCCCGCGCGCGTCAGGCCTTGGCGGGAATACGCGCCACCATGCGCAGGCTGGTGGTGAGCTCTTCCATCTGCAGCCAGGGGCGAAGATGGGCGACGGCGTTGTAGGAGCCGGGCTTACCCGGGATCTCCTTAACCTCGATACGTGCCTCCCGCAACGGGAAGCGGGCCTTGGCCTCGGCCCCCGCGGCGTCGTTCGCGTTCACGTAATTGCCGATCCAGCGGTTCAGCCATTTTTCGCAATCCGACGCCTCCATAAAGCTGCCGATCTTGTCCCGCGCCATGACTTTCAGGTAATGGGCGAAGCGGCTCGTGGCCATGATGTAGGGCAGCCGGGCGGAGATGGCGGCGTTGGCGGTCGCGTCCGGGCGGTCGTATTTCTTGGGCTTCTGCACCGATTGGCCACCGAAGAACACGGCGTAGTCGGTGTTCTTGTAATGGCTGAGCGGCAAGAAGCCGAGATTCGATAGCTCGAACTCACGCCGGTCGGTGATGGCGATCTCGGTCGGGCATTTGCCGTCGGTGTCGCCGTCATCGGTGGTGAACAAATGGGTCGGCAGGTTTTCGACCTTACCGCCGCCCTCGGCCCCGCGGATCATCGTGCAGAAGCCGTATTTGGCGAACGCATCGGTCATGCGGGCGCCCATGACGAACGCGGCATTCATCCAGCAATAATCGCCATGGCCCATGGGCTTCGCAGCGCCCGCCTCGTCATAGGGCGCCTCCTCGAAGCCGAATTCGTCGATCGGCTTGGTGGCGGCACCATACGGCACGCGGGCGATGACGCGGGGCATGACGAGAGAGACGAACCGGCTGTCCTCGCTGTCGCGGAAGCTGCGCCATTTCATGTATTCGGCGGTGTCGAAGATCTTCGCGAGGTCGCGCGGGCGGGACAGCTCGGTCCAATCGTTGAAGCCGAACATGCCGGCCCCGGCGGCCGACAGGAACGGGGCGAACGACGCGGCGGAGACGTTGGAAATGAGCCGCAGCGTCTCGATATCGTCCGGATGGTTGGTCCATTCGTAATCGCCGACCAGCGCGCCATACGGCTCGCCGCCCGGGGTGCCGAACTCGTTCTCGTAGATTTTCTTGAACAGCCCGCTCTGGTCGAACTCGACCGCCTTCGTCAGGTCCTTGTTCAGCTCCCGCTTGCTGACGTTCAGCATGCGGATCTTGAGGCTGGTGCCGGTCTCGCTGTTCTGCACGAGGTAGTGCAGGCCGCGCCACGAACCCTCGAGCTTGGAGAATTTCTCGTCATGCATGATGGCGTTCAACTGCGCCGACATCTTGCGGTCGATCGCCTCGATCGCGCGGGCGAAGGTGCGGGTGAGGTTGCGGTCAAAGGTGACGGTGCCGTCCAGCGCCTGTTGAATGAGGTTCTTTACCAGGGCCTGGGCATGGTCCGGCTCGGTCTGTTTGGTCGCGGACAGCACCTGTTCCAGCAGGTTCGTCTCGGCCGGTGCGTCGGTCGTGACGGGAGTTTTCGAGGCCTCGGTCTGCGACATGGCTCAGCCCTCCTTTGTCAGGCCAAGCTGGCCGGAGAGGGATTTCAGCTCTCCCTCGTTCTTCAACACCTGCTCCAGCAAGGATTCGAGCTCTTCCGAGCGGTCCACCTTGCTCATCAAATCTCGCAGCTTGTTGCGGGTCTCCATCAGCGCACGCAACGCCGGCACCTGTTCCACCACACGCCCCGGCTCGAAATCCTCGATGCTGTTGAACTTCAGATCGACCGCGACCTGCGTGCCATCGCCGGCCAGCGTGTTATCCACCTTGAGCTTGAGGCCCGGTGCGATTCGCGCCATCACGTCGTTGAAGTTATCCCGATCGATCTGGATGAACTTGCGGTCCGCCATCGGGCGGAGCGGGGCGGTCGGGTCGCCGGAGAAATCCCCCAGTACCCCCATGACGAACGGCAGCTCGCGCACGATCTGCGCGCCCTCCGTCTCCACCTCATAGGTGATGTGCACCCGGGGCTTGCGGACCCGGTTCAGCTTGTCGTGGATGCTAGCGCTCATAAGGCTCCTTGGGGGGCTCCTGGCCACGGATTTTGCTGTGTTTGCAACCTTACCGGTGCATTTGCAGCGCGGTCAACGATTTGTTTTGGCAACAATGCTCGCCTCGGTCTGCCGCGCGGGGCCGGCGGCGGCCTGCCCGATCAGCGCGAAGGGGGCCCAGTAGAACGGATGCGCGAACGCGGCCGGCAGCGAGCCGCCGGCCCGGTGCAACAGCTCGATCTGCGTCGCCCGCAGCGCCGATGCCGTGTCCTGCCCGGGCTCGGCCTTCATGCGCCGCAGCGTGTCGGCGATGACGTAGGTGGCCGCTTGGTCGCTTACTTCCCAATGCGTCACCAGCAGGGCGCGGGCCCCGCCATAGAAGAAACTGCGCGCCAGCGCCGACAGGCTTTCACCGCTGCCCTGCCCGGATCCCCCCTCCGCTCCGCCGGAGTTGCAGGCCGACAGGATCACGAGGTCGGTGTCGAGCTTCAGCCGCGCCACGTCAGACGCCGTCAGCAGCGCATCCGTGGCATCCGGCGCACCGGGCGGCGCGGACGCCACCAACGCGGGCTCGGTCTGGCATTTCAAATCCGCCGGCAGCAGGGCGTGGGTCGCGAAATGCAGTACCCGGTAGCTGGACAGGTCGGCCCGCTGCACCGCGGGCGCCGTGAACGCCGCCCCCAGCATCTCCTCCTGGGGCGAAGCACCCAGCAACCGGGCGGCGAGGGCCAGCTCCTGCTTGGCGGAGGGCAAAGGCGGCAGCCGGGCAAATAGCGTGGCGGCGTCACCACAGGCCGGGCCGAAGCTGCGCCGGGCCTGGGCCTGCGTCACCGGACGGAAATCGCCGAAGCCGAACCAGGGCCGCGATCCCTGCGACGGTGCGACCCGGCGCAGCGCCACCAAATTGCCGGCCGACGGCAAATGCCCGATCGCCATCCCGCGCGCGAGCCAGGGTGCCGTCGCCAGCGCGGCTGGATCCGCGGGGCCCGTCAGCAGCACGCCGAACGGCAGCGATAACAGGCTACCGGCCGGCGCGACCGTCAGCGCCCGCACCCCCTCCAGCCCGCCCGGGAGGCCGCCGAACAAGGTCTTATACAGTGTCTCCGAGGCGGTGGTGTCGAATGCGGGCGTCGCCGCGGTCATGGCGGCGCGGATCCGCCGCACCAAGGGATCCACCACCACCGACCCGCCCGGGATGCGCCCCACCTGGACGGCGCCGTCATGCAATAGAAAAATCCAGCCCCCATCCGCGGTGAGGGTGATTTCGGCGAACGCCTCACCGGGCCGCAGCAGGCGCAGGATGTCCTCGGCCGCGGTCACCTGTTGCAGCAGCTGACCAAAATTCGGTGCGGCCGCTTGCAGGTCCGATTCCCGGTCCGCCAGAGTGCGGATCGCCGCCTGTTCCTGTTCATCGAGCGCCGCGGTCGCCGGGGCGGCACCGGCGCGTCCGGCCTGCAACGCCGTCTCCCGCTGACGCCGGATGGTCGCGAGGGCGACGCTGGCGTCCTGCTGCTGCCGGATCGCTTGGCCCACCCGCGTGTCCCGGCTGCTCTCACCCAGCCGCGCGGCGGATTGATTGATCTGCTGTTCGGTCTGCGTGCTGCGCACGACCTGGGCGGCGCGGAACATGTCGCGCAGCACCGCCTGTTGCGTCATGCCGGATGACGCGGCGGCGGCGGCTCCGAACGCATCGAGGCAGGGTGCCATCCGCTCCGGCTCGAAGCCCGACTTGATTTCGACCAGCGTCTTCACCGCGCCCCGGCACACCTCCGCCGCGGCGTCCGTCCGCCCGGCCCGCACCAACTCGCGGGCACGAAGCAGCTCTACCAGGGCCAAGGGACGCGACCCTGGATACGCCCGGCCGAACGCCGCGTCACTCTCGCCGAAATCGCTCAGCGCGCGGCTGCTGTCGCCTGCCAGTGAGGCGCTGAGGCCCGCGCTGCGGCGAAGACGCGCGGTCAGCGCCGGCTGCGTGAGTTGTGCGTCCCGCGCCATCTCCGCCGCCGAACGCATCTTCGCCTCACTCTCGGCCGTGCGGCCCATCTGGCGCAGCACGACGGCCTGGTAGCGGCGGGTCTCGACCACGCCGACCTGCGCCATCTGCACCTCCTGGTCCGCGGGCGTCGAGAGGGCGGCGGAGAGGGTGGCCGTCATGCTGCCGCCGACGTTGCCACCGGCATTGCCCTCCACCTTACCCGCCAAATTGCCCTGGGACTGTGCGCCCTTGCCAAGGCCGCGGACGCCGTCTGCCGGGATGGTCGCCGCATACCCGGCCTCCGCCTGCCGCAGCATTCCAAGTGCGGCCTCGGAATGGCCTTGGTTCAGCTCGTGCATACCCTGGAAATGCAACAGCCGGGGCCGGATCGTTGGGTCATTCCGGACGCGCGGCATTAGCCGGGCGGCGCGGGTGAAGGCCGTGTCCGCCTCCGCGATACGGCCTTCGTTCGAAAGCTGAAGCGCCAAATGCAGCAGGGCGTCGGCGGCGTTGGGGGTGTCGCGTCCGAACGCCTTTTCCTGCAGGGCGACCGCGGCGCCATAGGCGCTTTCGGCCGCCACGGGATTGTCGGCGAGGTTCGCGCGCCGGCCTTGCTGCATCAGGACGTCGAACTCCCGCACGTCGCCCCCGGCCCGCGCCTGTTCGCCATGCCGCTCCGCCAGCAGCGCGTTTACCGCGTCCCCGGATACGGTCCGGGCGGTGGCGCGGCCAGAAAGGACGGCGATCGATTGCTGCATCGCCGGCAGCGCCGACACCACGCCGTCCGCGAGCCACGTCCGGCCCTCCAGCCGCGTCACCAGCGCCACGTGCGGCCAACCGCCGACCCGCCCGGTGCAGTCGAGCCGCAGCGCCGGCTGACCCAGGACCGTGGCCGGCTGTGGCGTGGCGCACACGTAACGCCCGTCCAGCGCCGCGCGCCAGGGCCCGGTGCTGGCGAGCGTGTCCAGCGCCGAGTCCGCTGCCGATGCTCCCGCCCGCACGCGGGCGCTGGGCTGTTGCCAGACGCCGCAATACACCTCCGTCGTGGCTCCGGTGCCGGCGGCCTGCACGCAGCTTTCGCCCACGGTGTTGGTGCCCAAATCCACCGCGTTTTCAGGATGCCCGCCGCGCGTCGCGGTCCGGGTCCCGGCCAGATACGCCTCCGGCGGTGGCACGGTGCAGGTGGTCATGAAAACCAGGGCGGTGAGGATGTGTGCGCGGACCATCGGTCAGAGCCCCTGTTCGGTGATGTTGGGGACCAGCAAGTCAGGGTCGTCGTCCTGCTCCCTGAAGAAGCTGAGGCTCAGCTCCTTCTGCGGATTGCTGAGGAAGCTGAGGCTCAGCTCCTTCAGCGGATTGCTGAGGAAGCTTAGCCTCAGCTCCTTAAGCGGATTGGTCACCGGCACCGCCTGTGGCTGCGGCAAGATGCAGTTGACGCTGCTGATGTCGCAATTGTTGATTTGAAAATGTTTGTCCGGTCGCGGCCCGATGGAGCTCACGCCCGCCGCCGCCACACCGGTCTGTCCGGCGACGGTGCCGGTCAACGCCGCCGAGCCGAGTTGGGCGATGGAATACAGCACCGATAGATTGTTCAGCCTGACAGCCCCGGACGCGGTGCCGCTGCCGAGGTTGAGGATCAGGTTGCTGGACGGCGCATCGAGGCTGCTGAAGCCCACGCTGCCGGCCTGGCTGGTGAGGTCGATCCGCACCGTCGCCTGAGCGGCCGACGCGCGGATTTGCGTCGTGCCCGTCTGCAACAGGCTGGACCCCACCTCGAAGAACACGCCGCCCGTGCCGTCGCCGACGACTGGCAGGCCCACGACGGACCGTGCCGCCTGCGTGACGCCGCCGACCAGCAGCTGCCCGCCCTGCAGCATGATCACCGGCGCGGTCACCACCAGGCGCGGCGCCGTGGCCTGACCGGCCAGCGTGGCGGCAGTGCCGGCGTTGAGCTGCATCGTGGTTCCCGCAGCCGTGACGCTGCCAGCGCCTAACGTCAGACCGGTTCCGGCGTTGAGCCCGATCGCGGCGGCGCTGATCTGCCCGGTCAAGCTGACGGCGCCGCCGGCCCGCCCGGAGAGCGCACCGGACGACGTCACGGCCCCGTTGAGCGCCAGCGACCTGGCACCGGCGTCCAGCGTAACGCCGCCCCCCTGGCTGACCAAGCTTCCGCCAAGCGTCAGGCCATTCCCGGCAATGACTTGCCCGCCCGTCGTGGCGATCGTACCCGCCAGGCTGGTGGCACCGCCCGATTGCGAGGTGAATGACGCGCCGGTGATGGGTGCCGCCGCCGCGACCGTGAGGCCGCCCGTGGCCGACAATCCCACCGCGCCGCCCGCCGACACCGGCCCGCTGACCGCAAGGTCCCCGGCGATTTGGAGCGAGACCACCCCGGCGGACGCCGTGACCGGCCCGGTGACGAGCGACCGGCCATTCACGACGGTCACGCCGCCGGGCGCGGTCACGCTGGATAGCGTCGCGATCGCGTTCTGGGAGGACGGCGCGGAGAGGAGGCTGGCGGTGACCGACAGCGTGTCCGCGACGATGCCGCCCGCACTCTCCGTCACCGCACCGCCCGCCGTGAGCGCCACGGTGCCGGCCACCAGATTACCGCCGTTCAGGTCCAGGGTGCCGCCGGTCTTCAGCGTAAGCGTCTTGGCCTGCACGTTCCCCGTGATCTGTAGGTTGGCGGCGTCGGTCAGGGTGGTATTCCCGGTCGTGGTGAAGGGGCCGAGACGGGCGATCTGATTGGCGGAGGTGAGTGTCGCACTGGCGCTGGCGCCCGACAGCGACCGGGCCACGAGCGTGGCGCCCGCGGTCTCGTTCAATGCGCCGGGCAGGGTGAGTGTGACATTGCCGCCGGCCAGCACCGCGCCGGCACCGAGCGTGAGGTTGCCCTGGGAACCGGCGACCGTGATGGCGAGCGGCGCGCCCGGCGGGTCCGACGGGGCCCCGGTAAACACGTCCGTGGGCAGCCCGGCCCGCACGGTCTGCCCGATCGACAGGCCGGTCGCGGTGAGCGTCGCCCCGGTCGAGTCGGTCTGCGCACCGGGCGTATCCGCCAGGGTGAAGCCGGACCGGGCCTGGATGCTGCCGAGCGTCAGCACATTGTTACCCGGCGTGCCGAGGATCAGGCTTCCAGTGCCGGTCGTATTCATCGCATAGGCCGGCAGCCCGGCCGGGTCGGTTCCGGAAGCGCCATAGCCCGCGCTGGCGTTGAGGGTGGCGGCCGTGAGCGTGGCACCCGGCCTTTGGGTGATGGAGCCAGTGGCGTGCAGCTCGATCACGTCCGCCGCAATCGTGCCGAGGGTAAGGTCGCCCGCGTCGGCGCGCAGCCCGGCCGGGCGCCGGGCACCGGGCGCGTCGGTCACGAGGACCGTGGCACCCGGGGTCCCGGTGTCACACCCGGGGCAGCCGAATGTAAGGGTGGACGCCCCCACCGACACGGCCGCCCGGCCCATGAGGCCACCCGGCGTCAGCGACAGGGTGGTGCCGGGCGCGATCACCTGCACCGGCTCGCCCGACAGGGTGCCGGCGAGGGTGGATCCGCCCCCGCCCGCGGTCAGCCGCAGCGTGCCGCCGGCCAGGATCGCCGCCCCGAGATTTTGAGTGATGAGCCCGCCCGCATTGATGCCGACACCCTGCGCCGACCCGATCGTGCCGCCGGTCTGCACGAAATTCTGCGCCGCCTGGACCGTGAGCCCGCCATTGGCGAACAGGTCGGCCGACGAGGTGATCGACCCGCCGGATTGCACCGACAGGCTGCCGCCACTGGTGACCGTGCCGCTGATCGCTGGCCCGGCGGTGACGGCGAGGGACCCGTCACTCGACAGCATGCCGCCGTTGAACAGGATGCTGGGGGCGGCCAGGCGGGCGGCCCGCAATTCGCCGGACACCGTGACGCCGCCCGCCACGGTCACGGTGGTGCCGATCACGTGACCGGAATTGACGAACAGGGTGCCGCTCACGCCGATCGCCGGCGCGTTCACGCTGCCCGTCACGGTCGTGTCCGCCACCAGCGTGACGGAGGTTTGGCCGCCGACCGCCCCCTGGACCAAGACGCCACCGAGCGCCGTCAGAGTCACATCACCGGTATTGGGCCCGATCGCACAGGCTCCGATCTTACCGGAGACGGTCATGCTGGCGGCGGTGATCTTCACCGATTTGGCCGTGACCTGGCCGGTGACCTGAAGCGCGTCCGCGTTGACCAGCCGGAGTGCCCCCTGGGCCTGCACCACGGCGGTTCCAGTGCTGGCGGACCCGGTGCCGACAATGAAATCGGACAGTTGTGCCACATGGTTCGTGCCGTTTTCGAGCAGCACGTCATAGCCCACGGCCGACAGGTCGGTGGTGGACGCCCGGCCCGTCAGGGTGCCGGCATTGATGATGCTGCCGGGTGCCTCGGTGATGGCCGGGCCCGTGGCGGCGCCATTCTGCGCGAGGAGCGTCACGATGTGGCCGGCGCCGTTGCCATCGATGGCGTTCAGCGTGGCCGGTGTGATGGCGGAACCGATGGCGATCGTGCCGCCGCGCCCCAGCTGGCCCACGCTCAGCACGCCCAAATCGCCCGTGCCGGAGCTGATTGTGCCCGAAAGCAGCAGCCCCGTCCGCCCGGCGTTGGCGTCCGGCGTGTCCGATATCGTAAGGCCGCTGCCCGCCGTGAACGGGCCGAGCACGTCGAAATGGTTGGCCGGCACCGTATCCGTGAGCGCGCCGAGCGTGGTGGCCCCGCCCGACGCCCCGGTTATCGTGCCCACCACAGCGGCGGCATCGGTTGCGGCCCGGCCGATGCTGATCCCACCGGCCCCGCTCTCGGTCACCGTGCCCTGCGCATACAGGCCGAGCGTGGCGGCCTGGTTGGTGAGGGTCAACGGGGCGGTGATGGTGATGCGGCCGGCGCTGGGGCCGGTGGCGGCGGCGGATTGGCCCAGCTGTAGCCGGCGTGGCCCGCCGGCGTCGCCCAGCAGGCTGATCTGCGACAGCGTGGCTTGGGTCAGCGACATGATTTGGCCGGGAACGTCGGCCTGGGTGGCATCGAGCGACAGCGCCAGACCCGGCGTCAGCGGTGAGATCGCCACCACCCCGCCCGGCGCGGTCACCGGAGCCAGCAGGCGCAGGCTGTCAGTCTGGAGGTCCACGGTCGGATAGGACGTGGCCGTGGCCGGGCCACCCGGGATAAGCACGGGAGAGGGGGTCGTCCCGCCGAACACACCATGCTGTAGCGCGCCGAACTGCAGGCTGCCGATGGCACTGACGACCAGGGCGGGTGACGCGAGCGCGATGGTGCGCGCCCCGCCTGCGACCACTTGACCGGTCACCGTCAGCGGAACGGCCGAGCCGACCCGTACATCGCCGCCAGCATAGTATGCCCCCAGCGTCGTAATGGCGTTCTGCGCCGTGAGCACGGCACTCCCGGTCTGTGTGGGCGTGTCATAGGTGAGCCCCTCGCCCCGCGCATACCCGGCCGTGCCGGTGAGACGCCGCGTGGTGATGATGCCCGCGCTGGTCTGCGTGGTGTCGAACAGGGAATGCAGCTCGACCACGCCCGCGCTGATCGGATTGGGGATGGTAATGGTGCTGGCGTCGATCCGGACGGTCGCCGGGGGTGCCCCGAATGCGACGCTGGTCACCGGCGCGGTGAACACCGGCAGTACCTTAAACGCGAGATTCGTGGTGCCGGGTACGAAATTTACCGTGGCGGTGCGGGTGGCTCCGAACGAGCTGGTGCCCGTGTCCGAGATAATTTGCAGTGGTGACCCGGCGAGCCCCCCCCCGGTTTGAAGCACGTCGCCGGCCGCGTGCAGCACCGCGCCGCCCTGACCCGCCAGCACGCCGCCGGTCTGGTGGATGCTGGCCGCTTCGATCGTCAGCTGGCCCTGTGTCGCGATCGTGCCGGCGGACTGGGACATGTCCCCGGCGACCTGCAGATCGATCGGGCCGGCCGCCGTGAGGCTGCCGGTGCTGACCACCGTCGGTGCGACGATGGTGGCCGCGGCGCCCGCGCTGGACGTGCCGGTGAGCGCCAGCGGGGCCGTATCGGTGAGGCTCAGCGCCCCCCCGGTCGCCACCGTGCTGGCGGCGGCATTGAAGCGGCCCGTGGCGGTAAACGCGCCGCCCGCCGTGCCCGTCAGGGTGGCCGTGCTGATCCCGGTCACCTGCACATCACCGCCGGCCACCAACGTAACCTGGCCGGGCGCGCTCACGGATGCGCCCGTGAGATTGCCGAATGCGGTGAGCGTCGCCTGACCGGCCGCGGTGACCGGGCCCGCCAACGTGAGAGTGCCCGCCGCTTGCCCGTCCGGCGCCGACGGCGTCCCGGCCCCGCTCTGGGCGGTTAAGGTGACGTTGCCGGCGGCCGATACCGGGCCGGTGACCGACAGGCTGCGGCTGTCCCGCAGCGTGAGGTCGCCGGCGGTGGTGCTGAACGCGGCGAGGGTGGCGATCTGGTTGCCCTGCCCCCCCTGAATTCCATCCGTCGCCGCCGGCAATGACAGGCTCGCGGCACTGCCCGATAATGTCGCGGCGACGACAGCCCCTGCGGGTTCGGAGATGGCACCGGATGCGCTGAGGGACACCGCGCCGCCGGCCAAGATGCCGGAGATGGTGGTGGTGCCGCTGGCCAAGAGGCCGGGGCTGGTGGCGATGCCGCCGGCCGAGATGCCGGGGCTGGTGGTGGTGCCGATGGCCAGACTGCCATTCCCGCCCAGCACCGTGAGCGTCAGCGATTGGGCATTGGCCGCGCTGGCGGAGAGCGGGTCCGACGCGAGTCCGGCGCGCACGAGGCCCGCAATCATGAGCCCGCCCGCATCCGGCGTGTCCGTGAAGCTGAGCGGGCCGGGGCTGGCGAACGGGCCCAGCACCAGGAAATTATTGCTGGATTGGGTGAGCGTGACGGCACCGCCGGCGGTCCCGGTCAGTTGCGCAGCCACCACGCTGCCGTTCGGCTCGGTGATACCGGCATCAGTGTTCAGGGTGACGACGCTGCCGGCCAGCACGCCGGCGGTGGTGGCGGTGCCGATCGTGAGGCTGCCGCTGACGGCCAGCGCGCCGACGCTGCCGGTCGTGGGGCTGCCGCTGGCGTTCAAGATCCTAAGGGCCAGCGGCTGCGCGTTCGGTGCGGCCGCGGTCAGCGGGTCCGATCCGAGCCCGGCGCGCACGGTGCCGGCGATGGTGAGGTTGCCCTTTAGCGGCGTGTCCGTCAGGCTGAACGCGCCGGTGGCGCTGAACGGGCCGAGGGTCGCGATGTCGTTGGCCGTCTGGGTCAGCGTGACAGTGCCCGTGGTGACGCCGGTTAGTAGATCCGCCCGCACGGTGCCGTTCGACTCGGAGATGGGACCGGACGTATTCAGGGTGACCGCGCTGCCGCTCAGCATGCCGAAACTTTCGCCGGCGCCGATCGTCAGGCTGCCGTTCGGACCCAGCACATTCAGCGTGATGGGTTGTGGGGCGTTGGTCTGATACATCGAGACCTGGGGACCCACGGTGCCCACGATGGTAAGCCCGCCCACACCCGGCGTATCGGTGAAGGTGAAAGCGCCCGCTGACGCGAACGGGCCCAAAAATGTCACGGCATTGCCCGACTGACCCAGCGTCACGGCGCCGGTCGCAAACCCGGTCAGGGCCGGGGCGGTCAGCAGGCCCGCCGCACCCTGGGTGATGCTGCCACCGATCAAGGTAAGCGTGCTGGTCGTGGTCACCGGTGCCTGTATGTTCAGGATGGTGCCGGCCGACAGGCTGAGCGGGCCGGGCTGCACCAGGCCGAGCCCGGTGACCAGCAGCGTGCCGGTCGCGTTCAACGAGACGGAGCCGGCCTGGGTGCCCAAAACCCTTACGTTATCACCGATGGTGATGTCGCCGGCCGTCAGACGCACGACAGCGCCGAACGCGTTGAAGGTGGCGGCGGTGATGTTCTGCTGCAGCGCCGGGGCGCCGGTGCCATCGGCGGCGGGATTGGGCGGGCTGTCCCGCCCGACATTGCCGATGATGAGGATCGTGGGATCGATCGTAAGCGTGCCGGTCTGCCCGTTCGGCGCGCGGGCGTCGATTTGTCCGGAGATGTTGAATCCCGTCCGTCCGCTGACCTCGATCTGGCCGCCATCTCCGCCCTGTGCGCCGCCGCGGGCCGTGATCGTGCCGGCCATGTCGGTGCGGTCGGTCGATAGCAGTGACACCGTGCCGCCACTGCCGGTGCCGCGCCCGTCGGCGCTGATGCGGGCGCCGGCCGCCACGGTCACTGCGCGTGCGCTGCCGGACGGGATGCCGCCCCCTTGCGCCAGCGCACGCGCCGTGGTGGTGCCGAGGGCGATGACGCCGCCCCCGGCCCGTCCATTGGCGGAAATACGGGCGGCCGGCGCGATCGCCACCGTGTCGGTCGCCTGGACCGTCACGGTCCCACCCGTCTCGCCACCCCTATGCCCGTCTGCGCGGACCGATCCCGCGATGCTGAGGGAGCCGCCGATCGCCGACACGGTGATGCTGCCGGGCGTGTCCCCGACGCTATGCGCCTGCAGCCGGCCAGTCGTGCTGACCAGATTGGTGATGATCCCGTCCGCCGCCTTTGCCGTCAGCACGATCGTGCCGCCATCCGCCTGGATAGTGCCGGAGTTGGTGACCAGCGCCACCGCGCCGCCGGGGGCATGCCGCACCTGCTGCGTCACGTCCACGCTCATCAGGCCGTCGCCGTATAGATCGACGGTATGCGCCTCGCCGCCGGCCAGCACGACGTGGCCCATCCGCGCGGTGATGGTGCCGGAGTTCGCCACTTGCGGCGCGACCAGGGCGGCGAGCCCGGCGGCCTTGACGCTGATGGTGCCGGCGTTGCTGATCTTGGCGTCCGGACGGCCCGGCTGGTCGAACGCCAGGCGGCCGGCCATGAAATTTGACGTGCTGACGTTGGCGGTCGAGACCACGAGGCTTTGGACGTCCACCTGGCTTCCGGCGGAGAAGACTACGCCGCTGCGGTTGACGATCACGATCTGGCCGTTGGCCTGGATCCGCCCGGCGATCTGCGACGGATCGGGGCCGGTGACGCGGTTTAGCGTGATGCTGCTGGTGTTGGGCTGGCGATACACCACGGCATGGCCGGCGCCGATGTCGAAGCTGTTCCAATCGATCGCGGCGCGCTGGCTGGATTGCGCGACGGTGGTTTGCGCCGTGGTTTGGCTAATCCCCGCCTGCCCGGCCACCACGCTGCCGCCCTGGGGCCGGGCGGTGGGGGCCGGTTGCGCTGCGACGGGTGCGGCCAGCAGCATGGCGGCGCCCGCGGCCTGGAGCGCCGTGGTGGCCAGCAATCCGATCCTGCGCCCTGCGATGACGTGCCGTGTCGATCCGCCCATGCTGCCACCCTCCCTTTACGATACCGGATTAAAACCGGGTGATCACGCGCCAATACACGGCGTCGGCGTGCAACGCTGCGACGCCCGGGCCTTGCGGTTGCCGGGTCATGCGGCTCACGCCTTCCACTTCCAGCCCCAGATTGGGGGTGATCTGGGTGCGAAGCCCGACGCCGGAGGAGCTCAGGCGGCGGTTCGGGTCTCGCTGGTTCTCCCAGGTCTCGCCCCAATCGTGGAAGGCATAGAATTGCGCGTTGATCGGGAGCGGATAGCCGAAGGCATCGATCGACAGCGCGGTATTCAACTGCAGCTCGAGCGTCGCCGTCAGCGCGTTATCGCCCGTCACCTCGCCGGCGAAGAACCCGCGGTTATAGCGGATGCCGCCCAGGAAGAACTTTTCCGCCGGCGGCAGTACGCTATTGCTGATCTGGCCGGCGAGCAGCCCATAGAGGACCACGCTGGCGTCGGACCAGGGCTGGAACAGCGTCTGGCTGCGGCTGAGCTCAGCATTGAACTTGAAGAAATCCACCCGGCTGCCGGGGCGCCCGGCCTGTGGATCGCCATTACTGGTGGCACCGAGCCCATCGAGGCCGCGGGACAGCCGGACGCTTAGGGTATTCACGCCCGTGCGGTCGCCGCCCAGCACCAGATCCTGCAGGACATAGTCGGCGCCGCCGCGGAGGATGCGCAAACTGTCGAAACTGGACCGGACCGGCGTCGCGTTCGGGCCGGTATCGGTGCTGATGTCGCTTTCGATCGCATCGAGTGTGGCGTTCAGGGACAGCGTTTGCTGCCGGCTGCGGATCAGCGGATAGCTCGCCTGGATGCCGAATACCCGGGTCTGGCCGTCATAGCCGAGGGCGCGCAGGAAGCCGGACGGGTTGGTGGCGCCGGCACCCGCATACAGCCGCACCTTCGTGCCCGTGCTGCCGACGAAGAACTCCGTCGCGGCCTGGCCGAAGGTTTGAGTGTTGTTGAAGCTGTGCAGGATGCTGAACTCGGTCCGCTCGCCGAACTGGGTGAAGCTGTTGAATGACCCGACGGCCAGGAGCTGCTCGGGCCCGGTGAGCCGGAACGCGCGGTTATCGGCGGTGAGCAGGCCGTCGAACACACGGCGGCTGACCCGGGCGACGAGGGTGACGGCGGCCGCATCGGTGGCGGAGCGCTGCAACACGGACTTCACCGTAACGCCGGGCACGTCGTTGGCCAGCAGGAGGTAGCGCTCGAGGGTCGAGATCCGAACCGGGCGTTCCTCGGTGATACGGTTCAAGAAGCGCAGCACCTGGGTGCCGGCCGGGCCGATGTCGCCGTCGAGCTTGACCTCCGCAATATACCCTTCGGTGACGCTGATCCGCAGCGCGCCGCCCGCGTCCACCGTGGCCGAGACGCTGGTAAGCATATAGCCGGCATTGCGGTAGCGGGAGAGCAAACCGAGACGCGCCTGCTCGATCGCGTCCAGCTTGACCGCGGGCCCGGTGAGGCCGGCGGTGACGGTTGCGATCTCGGCGGGCGGGAACACGGTGGCCCCCAGGACCGCCGCGCTGACGACCGGCACGGTTTGACCCGGCGCGAACTCCGCGGCCGGGGGCGTGAGGCCGAGGGGGAGGCCGGGGGCGGTCTGCGGTAGGGGCGACGGGCGGTCCCGGGCGAACGGGGACCCTTGCGGCACGCGTTCCGCCGGCAACGGCACGGGCACCGCAGCCGGCGGCGCCGGATTGGCTTGCGACCACGCCGCTTCAGGCAGCAGGCTCGCCAGGCCTACGTAGAGCAACAGTGTAGACCGCATCCGGAGCTCTTTTCTGCTCATTGGCCCAAATAGTGCAACGAAAGCGCGGGAGCTGTCAACGTATCACGACCAAAACGATCGCGTTTACAGCACCCGGCCGCCCCATAGGCGGACCATTGCGAGCACGGCCGCGATCGCCACCACGTGCATCAGCATGTCGATGGCGGACGCGTCATGCGGGTGCAAGAACGTAAGGGCCGCCGCCGCCGCCGCCGCCGCCGCCAACCCGCCGGTGAGCGCCACAAGCCCCGGGCGGAACGGACGGGCGCGCCGGAGCAACACCAGCAACAGCCCCGATAGCGGCAGCGAAATACCCAGGATGATGCCCATGCAGCCGACGCCATCCATCGCGGTCGCCGGTGCCAAGCCCGGCAGGCCATAGGTCCGCAGGCACCCCCAGCCGGATGCGGCCAGCCATAGCGCCGCCGCCGGCCACGGTAGCAACGCCCAACTGCCGCGCCGGTCCGGCAGGCTCAGCTCGAACGCGGCAATGGCGGCCAGGATCGCGGTCAGCAGCGCACCCGCCAGCGTCCAGCCCAAATCCGGCAGCATCGTAAACCGCACCCACGCCGCGCCCATGTCCACGCGGCTGGTCACCAGCCCGCTGAACAATAGGGCCGACAGCAGCCATCCGGCGGCCCGCCACACCGGCGGGCGCAGCCGCTGCACCGGGCGCAGCTGGGCCGATAGGGTGCCGATCAGATCCTGGACCTGATCAGTCATGCTCCGGGCCCCATCAGCGCCCGTAGGCTTTTGAGCGCGCGATGCAAATTGACCTTGAGCGCCCCCGTGCTGCGGCCCGTGAGCGCCGATGCCTCCGCCAGGCTCCGCTCCGCCAGGCCCATATGCTCCACCGCCTCCCGCTGGCCCGGCGGCAATTGTGCCACCGCCTCACGCAGCGACGTCGCCCGGGCCGCGTCCACCAGCCGGTCATCCGCCGGGGCACCCGCATCGGCATGCGCCTCGAATGCCAGCGGGGCATGAACCTCCCGGGCACCGTGCCGCCCGGTCCGGCGCAGCGCATCGATCGCCCGGCGTTGCGTGATGGCGCGGATCCAGGCGTTGAACGAGCGCGCCGGGTCATAGGTGTGGCGGACCCGGTGCAGCGTGATCAGCACGTCCTGCACCACATCATCGACCCGGTCCTGTGCCACGCCCTGCCGCCGTGCGACCAGCGCCAATAGCGGCAGGCAGTCCCGCAATAGGGCCGCATAGGCCGCGCCGTCCCCGTCCTGGGCCGCGCGCATCCATGCCATCCGCCTTGTATCGGCGGGGTCCAAGCCTGGGTTCTGGGTCATCGCTCGCCGCGGTTCGTGCCGCAGCATTGCATAATGCTGAGTGGTGTGGGAACCCGCCATCCTCCTGGTTCGCGCCCGGGTCCTAAGTGGTTACGCCGGATAGGATCAAGCGGGGGTCAGCTCGCGCGGCACGGCCGGGGTGGCGGTCGCGGCCTGAACACATTCGTTCACCGCGTCGCGCAGCGTCGTCACATAATGGTCCGCCTGCACCGCCTGCCGCAGCCGCTCGTCTTGCAGCAGCGCGGTGTCCGCCTGCCATAATCCGACCAGCACCGGCGCGCCTTGTGCCCGCTCCCGCAGGCGACGCACCAGGTAGCGCAGGGCGGAGGGCGTGCCGTCCGCCTCCAAATAGGAGACGCAGACCATCGCCACGCCCGAGAAATCCACCGCCGCGATCGCCTGGCGGGACACCGCTGCCTGCGACAGCACCCGGGCGCGCAGCCCGTGTTTGGCGAGGATCTGCGCCAGCATCGCGCTGGCGGCCTCATCCAGCGGACCGCTGCCGGCGACGCATAGGATCGGTGCCGCCCCGTCCCAGCCATCGGCGAGCTGCGCGGGGTCGATCCGGCCCGCGATGTCGGCGTGCACCGGGTCCGTTTCCGCGGTGGGGGCCACCGGCGCGTGCGGCTTACCGGCGGGGGTCACGTCCTCATGCCCGGCCAAATCGACCACCACACCATCGATCGCGTCCTGAATGTTATGCAGCTGCTCCGCCGTCAGCACGCCGCGCAGGCTGTCATTGGCGGCCAGTTGCAGCCCCTTCAGCGCGACTTCGTCATAATAGGCGCTGAGCGATCGGTCGCGCAGCAGCGTCTCCGCCTGATCCAGCGCCTCATCCGCATCCCCGGCCAGGATGCGCTGATAGAAGCTTTCGGCCGGCGTCAGCGCGGGTTGGTCGCCCAGCAGCACGTCGATGAATTGCAGCCGGTCGATGTGGCGGCCCAGCACCACGAGGCACAGGGTCAACGGCATGGACAAAATCAACCCGACCGGCCCCCACAGCCAGCCCCAGAAGATGGCGCTCAGCACCACGCTGACCGGGGTGAGGCCGGTGCTGTTACCATACACCAGCGGCTCGACCAGCTGGCCCATGAATGGTTCCATGACGGCGAACAGGGCCGCGACCTCGATCACCATGCCCCAGCCCGGATCGACCGCGGCCGCCATCACCAGCGGCATGACCGCCGCTGCGACCGAGCCGATATAGGGGACGAAGCGGAATAGCGCGGCCACGATCGCCCACAGCAGCGCGTTCGGCACGCCGATCAGCAGCAGACCCAGCCCGATCACCACACCGAATGCGCCGTTCAATAATAACTGCGTCACGAAGTACCGGCTGAGCCGCGACGCCGCCTCATCCATCGCGGCCGTGGTGCGGTGCAGATCGCCCGAGCCGAACAGCCGGATCATGCGGTCGCGCAAATCCTCCCGCTGCATCAAGAAAAACACCGCGACCACGAGGACGACGGCGATGGTGCCGAGGGGGCCCACGATCGGAGCGAGAATCCGCTCCGCCAGCGCCATCGGGTCCGGCTCGGCCGGTTGCATTTGTACCAATAATGGATGTGGCGCTTCGGCCGTGCCGGCCGTCTTCGGCACCGGCGGCGGCACCGGGGCTGGCGTGGATAGGCTGCCCGTGAGCTGCGCAAGGCGGCCCATGGCCATGCTGCGGATCGATGATGCCTTATGCTCGATCGTCCCGGCGTAGCGCGGGGCGTCCGTGGCCAATTGCGCCACCTGGCTGCCGATCACGCCGCCCAGCAGCAGGATCACGCTGAGCGCCAGCAGCACCGCACACAGCACCGCCGGCACCCGGGGCAAGCCGCGGTGGCGGAGCACGGCCACCAGCGGGGCCAGCACGAAGCTCAGCAGCACCGCGAGCGTCACCGGCACCAGCACCTCGCGCCCCAAATACAGCGCGCCGATCACGACGACGGCGACTGCGAGCGTCAGCAGGCTCTGAATTCCAGGGATCTCCGCAGGCGCAACCTGGGTTTTCAGCCGTCCGATCGGGGAGGGGATTTCAAACATGACGTTTCCTTCTGGTCAGGCCGCCAACGCGCGAGAGGGTTGTTCGCTCCGCCGGAGGGTGCAAATAGCGGGGATGGCTGCGTTCGACGTGATCATTATCGGCGCGGGCGCCGCCGGGCTGATGTGCGCGCTGACGGCCGGGCAGCGGGGGCGGCGTGTGCTGCTGCTGGATCATGCGGCGGAGGCCGGGGCCAAGATCCTGATTTCGGGCGGCGGGCGGTGCAATTTTACCAACGAGCATACCGCGCCGGACCGGTTCCTGTCCGGCAATCCGCGGTTCTGCACCGGGGCGCTCAGCCGCTATACGCCGGCGGATTTCATCGGGTTGGTGCAGAAGCACCGGATTGCCTATCACGAGAAGGCGCTGGGGCAATTGTTCTGTGACGGGTCGGCGCGGGCGGTCGTCGCCATGCTGCTGGCCGAGTGCGCGGCGGCCGGCGTGGATCTGCGGTTGGGCCACCAGGTGAGTGCGCTGGAGCATGGCCTGGGCTATCGCGTGGGGACCGGGCAGGGGGAGTTCACCGCGCCGGCGCTGGTGCTGGCGACCGGCGGCCTATCGATCCCGAAGATGGGCGCCACCGGCTTTGCCTATGACGCCGCGCGCCGCTTTGGCCTGCCGCTCACCCGGATCCGCCCCGGCCTGGTGCCGGTCACCTATGGCGGTGCGACGCTGGAGATGATGCGCGCGCTGAGCGGCGTGGCGCTGCCGGTGACCGCGACCGTCGGGCGTAAGTCGTTTGCCGAGGCCATGCTGTTCACGCATCGCGGCCTGTCGGGCCCGGCGATCCTGCAGGCCTCCTCCTACCGCGATGGTGCCGCTCCCATCCGGATCGACATGCTGCCCGGCGTCGATGCGGCGGCGCATCTGCTGGACAAGAAACGACGCCGGCCGCGGGCGGAGCTGCGGACCACATTGGCGGAAGTGCTGCCGGCGCGGCTGGCGCAGGCGTTGGCCGGGCATGTGCCGGGTCCGGCCGCCGATGTGCCGGACCGGATGCTGCGCGGGATCGCCCAGACGCTGAACCACTGGGAGCCGGCTCCGAATGGGGACGAGGGCTATGCCAAGGCGGAGGTGACGCTGGGCGGCGTGGACACGCGGGCGCTGTCGTCCAAGACGATGGGGGCGTTGCAGGTGCCCGGGCTGTTCGTGATTGGCGAGGCCGCGGACGTCACGGGATGGCTCGGCGGCTATAATTTTCAGTGGGCCTGGGCCAGCGGCTGGTGCGCCGGGCAGGCGGTGTAATACCAGCGGCCATTGGCATCGACCCTTATTTTCATCTCGTCTGTAGGGCGGATAAGCGCTTGCGCCATCCGCCATCCAGCGCGCGCACGTGGCATGGCGGATGGCGCAAGCGCTTATCCG
>JAYVOF010000077.1:0-1836 GCA_043758105.1 Rhodospirillales bacterium
ATGCTCGGCGACGGCTCCTGGCACATGCCCGACTTCGCCCTTCCTGGCGCGCTGCTTGGCGTGCAAAGCGTGTCCGGGAGCGCCATGACCCACTCCGCCATCTGTCTTACGGCCGTGACGGTCTGCCCGCTGCCCCGGCATCGCCTTGACGATCTCGTCGCGACCAACCCCCAGTTGGCGCTCCGCCTCGCGCATCTCGCCGCCTGCCGTGAAGCGCGGCTGCAGGACCATTTCGTCAACGTCTCCGGGCGTGGGGCGCGGGAGCGGGTGGCCCACCTGCTGATGGAGCTATTCCATCGGATACGGCACCGGCCGCCGGTGAGCGGCGACAGCGTCCAGCTCCCGTTGACCCTCGCGCACCTGGGTGAGGCCCTGAACCTCACGGAAGTCCATGTGAGCCGGATGCTGGGTATCCTGCGCGTGCAGGAGGTGGCCCACTTCTTCCGGCACAGGCTGGAGATCCTGGACGCGGCGGCGTTCACGCGGGCCGCCGGGTTCGGGGACGATACCGGTATCTTCGAAGACGAACCGGCCGCGCCGGCCGTGCCGAAAACGACTGCGGCCATCGTTCGTCCCAACGTGAACCTCCCGTTTCGTGTGCAGGCGACGTAGCGGTCGCGGCGGACCGGGGAATGGGCCGGCGGGCAACGCAACAACTCCTGCCGATGCGCCCTTGGACCGCGGCGCTCGTGGTGATGGCCGTGGTCGCGCTGCTCGCGTTTGCCACGCTTGCGGGAGAGGTTGTCGAAGGCGAGACCCACGCCTTCGACCATACCGTCCTGGTGGCGCTGGGCGCTCCCGAGGACCCGGCCGCACCGACCGGGCCACGCTGGCTTGCGGACGCGGCCCGCGACTTCACAGCCCTCGGCAGCACCGCGGTCCTGATCTTCGTGGTCGCTGCGGGCGCGGGCTATCTCGCACTGCGCGGCCGAAGGGCCGAGGCTCTCCTGCTGGTCGGTGCGGTCGGAGGCGGGACGATGCTGAGCAGCGTGCTCAAGCTCGGCTTCGATCGTCCCCGGCCAGGTTTCGGGAGCCCCCTTGTCGAGGTCTACACGGCCAGTTTTCCGAGCGGGCATGCGATGCTCTCGGCGGTGACGTATCTCACCCTCGGCGCCATGCTGATCCGGGGGGAAGGGCCCGGCTGGACGAAGACATACATTCTCGCCCTCGCCGTCCTCACGACCTTCCTCGTCGGCGCGAGCCGGATCTATCTCGGCGTCCACTGGCCAACCGACGTGCTGGCGGGCTGGTCGGTCGGCGCAGCGTGGACCCTGCTGTGCTGGCTGCTCGCGTCGGTCCTGCCGCGCGGGTTCCAGCAGTCTCCCATCAGCGGCTGAGCTGGCAGCACTTCGGAAACCCAGGACCGCGCGATGCGCTTCCAGGCCGTGATCCCTGCCGCTTCTGGCGGGTGCGGAGGCGTCGATGAGAGCTTCCAACGGCCATTGGACTCCGCTTTTGAGCATCGATCGGTTCCTCGTCCGAGGTGCATTCCCGTTTCGCTCACGCTTCGCAATCGACCGGGCATGGACGGCCTTGATGATCGGGTTCTGGCGCGCATTAGTAATTTGCCGGGTGGAGACAGCCGCGAGAGGGTCGGAAACAACTCATTGCATCGCTCATCGAAGTGGACGCGCATAGCGTGGCCCTGACCAAGGCATCGCCTTCGGGCAATACCTAAGATGGCGTTAATGGGCGGCAGTCCTTCGCCACAATCCGCCCGATCGCCCCGGCGATGTGCCCAGTCGTCCCGATAAAGTCGATCGGACCGTCATAGTCCATTGCGTTCTGCTGCATCCCTCGCGGCTTGCGACCTGGATCGAGGACCATGGTGATACC
>JAYVOF010000078.1:0-1834 GCA_043758105.1 Rhodospirillales bacterium
ATGGCCGCCCTTCATCGCCAGTGACTGCCCGGTGCCGGCCATCCCGCCGCCCACCGCGAACACGCCGGACAGATTGAGCCCGACGCCAAACAGCAGCCAGGCCGTCAGCACGGGCGGTGTTCGACACGTGCGCTCCTAGCCTCGATGACTGCATCATCGACATCGCGACCCGAGCCGAAGATCATGGTATGCGGGCGTGGGTCGTGGAATTGAACCCTGTTGTTGTAAGGGACTGATACCAATGGCCGTACTCAGTGACCCACTATCCTTAACCGTCATTGCGAGCCGCTGGCCCGAAGCAATCCAGGGGCCGCAAGCGCTCTCGTGGCCCCTGGATTGCTTCGGCCAAGCGGCCTCGCAATGACGGAGTTTGTTGCTGAATCCAATTCACTCACAGGCTCTACGTTTTCGCGATGACGGTGGTCACCCGATCTCCCGCACCTGCGCACGGTCGAGGCTGAGCCAGACGGGGTCGCCGGGGCGTAGGCTGGGGACGCTGGAGCGGTTCAGCATGTCCACTTTCAGTTCGATGCCCTGGACCATGACCAGATATCGCAGCACCGGGCCGTGGATCCGCAGGTCGAGCACCTGGGCCGCGGCGCCTAGGCCGGGCTGGGGGCCTTCGGCTTGGATCAGGTCGATCGCTTCCGGGTGGATGGCCCATACGCTGGCCGGGCGTTCGCCAAAAATCGTAAGTACGGTTTCGGGCTCCAACACGTTGAAATCGCCGATGAACCCGGCCACGAACCGGGTCGCTGGGCGGTCATAAATGTCGCGCGCGGTGCCGACCTGGACGATGCGGCCCGCGTTCATGACCGCGACCCGGTCCCCCAGGATCAGCGCCTCCTCCTGGTCATGCGTCACCAGAATACCGGTGAACCCGGTCTCCCGTTGCAGCCGCTTCAGCTCGTCCCGCAGGCGCTTGCGGATTTGCGCATCGAGGGCCGAGAGCGGCTCATCCAGCAGCAGCAGCCGCGGCTCCAGCACCAGGGCCCGGGCCAGCGCCACGCGTTGCTTCTGCCCGCCCGAGAGCTGACTGGGCCTTGCGTCCGCGCGGGCGGTCAGCTCCATCAGATCGAGCGCCGCCTCCACCTTGGTGGCGATCTGCACCCGGTTATAGCCCTGCTGCTGCAAGCCGAACGCCAGGTTCTGCCGCACGCTCATGTTCGGGAACAGCGCGTAGTGCTGGAACGTCATGGCGATCCCGCGGGCCTCGGGCGGCAGCCGGGTCACGTCCTGCCCGGCGATCGTGAGGGTCCCCGCATCCGGCGTCACCAGACCGGCGATGGCCCGCAGCAGCGTGGTCTTGCCGCAACCGGAGGGGCCAAGCAGGATGCACATCTGCCCCTGCTCCACATCCAAATCCACGTCCCGGAACACCTGTGCCGCGCCATAGGATTTGGCGAAACCACGGACGCTCACGAAGCTCACACGGGCCTCCGGCGCAGCATCGCCAAGGCCAGGACGGTGGCGAGCCACATGACGGCGAAGTAGATGACCACGATCACCGCCGTCACCTGTCCCACTTTCTGCCGCTGCCCGAATAGATAGATCGCGAGCGTCTGAAAATTACCGCCGACCAGCATGTTGGCGAACACGAATTCGGCAAAGCTCAGCGCGAATACCATCGACAACCCGACGGCGAGGCCGGGCAGCACGCAGGGCAGGATGATTCTACGCGCGATCATGAGGTCGCTGGCGCCGACCAGATGCCCGGCGTCCAATAACTCGTGCACCTGCAGTGCGCGCAAATTGTTCTTCAAAGGTAGATACAGCAGCGGAAACGCCAGCGGCAGGTAGCCCAGCAGCAAGATCCACGGCGTGCCGATCAGCA
>JAYVOF010000079.1:0-14974 GCA_043758105.1 Rhodospirillales bacterium
GCAACCACGGGGACCTCCTGCCGATTCGCACGAATCGGCAGCATACCGGAAAGCTCACGAAATCAATCAGGTATGTGAATCCTGTGGACCATGGTTTACTACTCAGTAGTGGAAGGGCATTCCACCCTACGTTTCTACCCCATAGGCGCCTTTGCCTCGATCCGGTCGTAGCCGCGGGCGTAATAGACGGCGACGGAGGCGGCCCAGCTGGCGACGAACACGCCGATGATGACGAAGCCGAGAATGTTGAAGTTTTCGTTCAACCCGCCGATGCCTTCCCAGAACCAGCCGGCCAGCTGCAGCTTGCCGCCGATCAGGCCCAGCGCCTCGATCCCGCCGATCACCACGGCCACGATCACCGAGACGAGGGTAATGGTCAGGTTGTAATAGAGCTTGCGGATCGGCTTCACGAACGCCCAGTCATAGGCGTGAAGCATCAGGACGCCGTCCGTCGTGTCGATCAGCGCCATGCCGGCGGCGAACAGCGCGGGAAAGACCATGATGGACGCCAGCGAAACGCCGCGTGCGGCCTCCGTCGCAGCAATGCCCAACAGACTGATTTCGGTCGCCGTGTCGAAGCCCAGGCCGAACAGGAAGCCGAGCGGCAACATATGCCAGCTTCGCGTCACCAGCCGGAACATCGGCCGGAACAGCCGGGCGAGCAGGCCGCGGGAGTTCATGAGCTGGGTAAAATCCTCTTCGACATAGGAGCCGCCCCGGCGGACGCTGCGGAACGATTTCCAAACACCCACCAGCACAACCAGGTTGATGCCGGCAATCGCGAACAGGAACAGCGCCGAGACGCTGGTGGATATCACGCCGCCCACCTCCCGCCATTCGTCGAACTCGCCCTTCATGGCGACCGACGCCGCGGCGATCACGCCGGCGCCCAACGCCACCACGACGGAATGGCCGATTGCGAACCAGAAGCCCACGGTCACTGGGCGTTGCCCGTCCTGCATGAGTTTGCGGGTCACGTTGTCGATGGCGGCAATGTGGTCCGGATCGACCGCATGGCGCAGGCCGAAACCGTAGGCGATCAGCGCCGTACCCAGCAGGATCGGCTGTTCATGGAACAAGACGAACGCCCAGACCCAGACGGCGATGTTGAAAGCGATGAGCAGCAGGTAAATGCCGGCCGTGCGGCTGCGGACGCCGTGGGACCCGGTGTGAAACAGGCTTTGGATCATGGCCGTCATGCTGGGCTCCTTCATCCGTGCAAGGTGGCGGGGTCGATATCGAGCAGCAGGCGTTCCACGCGCTGCCCGGCGATCACGTGGCGGCGGAGGATTTCTTCGACGTCTTTTTCCGTCTCGTATTTATACCAAACGCCGTCCGGGTAGATCACCATGGTTGGCCCATGCTCGCAGACGTTCATGCACCCGGCGTGGTTGATGCGGATGCGCTTCACGCCGAGCGTCATCCCCAGGCGGCACATGTAATCGCACAGCGACCGTGCGCCCTTGCTGGCGCAGCAGCCGCGCCAATGGCTGTCCGGGCGCTGGTTGGTGCAGCAGAATACGTGCACCCGGTAAACCGGCTCGGGGCCGGCGACCTGCAGGGGGGCGGCCGCCGGCATCACGCTAGGCCGGAACGGGTGCGAGGAGGTTTTTGGCGCCGGTCACATGCGCGTCGAAGATGCTCTCCTCCACGTTCACCTTGGAAACGATGCCGTCTTCCACCACCATGGACCAGCGCTTCGACCGCTCACCGAGGCCCAGGCCGGACAAATCCAGCGATAGGCCGAGCGCCTTGGTGAACACCGCATCCGGATCGGACAGCATCATCACCTTGTCACCGACCGCATGCTCCTTGCCCCAGGCGGACATCACGAACGGGTCGTTGGTGGCGATGCAGGCGATGGCCGACACGCCGTCGGCCTTCAGCTTGTCCGCTTCTTCCACGAAGCCGGGGAGGTGCTGCGTGGAGCAGACGGGGGTGTAGGCGCCGGGCAGGCCAAACAGGATGACCTTCTTGCCCTCCATCAAGGCGGAGAGCTCGACATCCTCGATGCCCTTGGCGGTCATGTGTTTCAGGGTCGCAGGCGGGACCGCCGCGCCAGCTTCGATCGACATACCGATATTCTCCTGTGGGTTGGATTTATCTGAAGACGCAGCCGGCGAGGCCAGCCGCGAACTCCTCCCGGTCCAGGTTTTTTCCGATGACGACGAATTGCGTCATTTTATCCTCGCCGGGTTCCCACAGGCGGTCCCGGCGGAGAGTGGTCAGCATCCGTACGCTCTGGAACACCAGGCGCTCGTGGAAGCCATTGGCGTAGAAGATACCCTTCGTGCGGTAGAGATCGTCACCGCGCTTTTCGGCAACGCCGCCCATCCAGGTCATGAGCCGGTTCACATCCACCGGCCGGGTCTCGGTCAGCACGAACGAGCCGATGGCGGCGTCATGCTCGTGCTCGTGATCACCCAAGAACTCCGGGTCCACTTCCAACTTCTGCACCAAGTCGAATGCATCGACGTTCAGAATGCTGGAGAGCGCGATCTCTGAATTCGATGTGTGGTATATCTTGGCCATGGCGTTGAGCTGTCGCACCCGGCGCTCGATTTTATCCATTTGTTCGGTGGACACTAAATCCATCTTGTTGATGAGCACGATATCGCTGAACGCGACCTGCTCCATGGCTTCGTTGCTCTGTTCCAGGTTCTTTTCGAGGTTGACCGCATCGACCACGGTTACGAACGCATCGAGCCGGATGCCGGCCTTCACCTCATCGGCGGCAAAGAACGTGGAGGCGACGGGGGCCGGGTCGGCGAGGCCGGTGGTTTCGATCAGGATGCCATCCAGCGTGCCGGCCCGCTCCTGCAGGCGGCCGAGTGTCTCGACCAGATCGCCCCGCACCGTGCAGCAGAGGCAGCCATTGTTGAATTCCACGAGCTGCTGGTCCGCATCATGGATCACAAGCTGACCATCGATGCTGATCTCGCCGAACTCGTTCACGATCACAGCGAGCTTTCGTCCGTGCTGCTCCCGCAAGATGCGGTTGATCAGGGTGGTCTTCCCAGAGCCGAGGAAGCCAGTCACGACGGTTGCGGGAATACGGGTATCGGCGCTGGACATTGGGTAGCCTTTGCTCAAGTGGTGGAATGCAAGCGCGTTCCACCCTACGGAGGACGGTGGCGGGGGTCCGGAGACCCCCGCCCTTTGGACCTACTTTGCGGGTACCATTTCCGGCATCGGCACCCTGACTTTCTTCGGCGCCAAGCCACCCGGCGTCGCCACCACCGTCTTGGTCATGGCGGCGATTCCCGCCTCCATGATGATCTTCCGGTTGGCGGGCGGAAGCTTGGTGCCGCGCAACTCGTCGTAGGAAACCACGACCCAGCACGCGCAACCCCAGAAGCACTCACCCGCCATACCCTCGAACCGGATTGCCGGTTCGGAGAGCATGGGGCCGAGGTCGATCAGCCACGCATGCTCGATCAACCGCTCTTCCCAGGTGAGCTTGTCGTAGTTCGCCTGGCTGGCCCAGAAGGCCACGAGGTCCGTCTTGGCCATGCCGGGCATGATGACGTTGGCGTAGGCGGTGAGCGTATCGAAGAACTCATGGCTCGAAATCATGAGCGATGACTCGGAGTCGAGCATGTAGTTCTTGTTCATCATGTCCTTGAAGCCGTCGGACATGTTGCCGTGACCCATGCTGCGGGAGCCATACACCGTGACTTCGGCGTAGTCGGTCTTGAAGCCTTCCTTCAATCCGCTGTAGACCGGCGTGAAGTCGATCCATTGTGAGATCACCTCATCCCACTTGGACGGCGCCTCGCCGGGCAGGACCTGCACGCCCGGATGGGTGAGCTTGGCCACGTCGAACAAGGTCCAGCTACGCGCCTTGGAGCTGACGGTCTCGTGCGGGGCCCCGGTGAGGCCGGACGGACGCAAGGCGCGGAACAGGTCACGCCCGTTATCGACGACCGCGAACCGCATGAAGCTGTCGGCGACGAAGCGGTTGGTGACCATCTCCTTCGCGTGCTGGCGAATCCGCGTCTCACCCGTGGTGGTGTAGGCCGTGAGCCGCTGCCAGCTATGCTCGGGGTTCACGACGAAGAAGCCGCCGGTGAACGGGCTGCGATACAGATCACCCCAGACCGCGGTCACGCCCGCGTTCTTATCGTCATCGAGCATGCAGTCGAGGTCGTTCAGCGTGGTGTAGAGCGCGGCGCTGTCCCGGTAGATTTCCGGATCGCCGGAGTGGGGCAGTTGTCCGACACCGATCACCGGAATGCGGCGGCCAAATTTTACGTTGGACAGATGGCGCGCCATGTCCATCACCATGCCGCTGCCGGTGCCGCCCGCGAGGCTGAAGCACACTGTGACGAGGGACGGCAGCGCCGCCTTTTCCACATGCGCCACGAAGGCACGCAACGCCACGTCCATCGGACGCTCACCGGCATAATACGCGTTGGCATAGATCGCCTTGGCGACTGCGCGCGGGAAGTGGGAACCGGCCTCCGGCAAGTCATACTTCTTTGGAACGTAGGACTCGAAGTTCGGATTCCAATAATAACGCGGATATTCTAGCTTGAGGAACTCGCGGGTCCGGTTCATTCCCTCGAAGAAGTCCGCTTTGGACGGCACGGGCAGCGGCACGGCCTGGAACTGGAAGCGATCGGTCGGGATACCGCGCGATTCGAGCCGCTTCAGGAAGGCCGAGGCGTAATCCTGGGCCAGGCTCATGTCTTGGTCGCCGATATCGACCACCAGTGCGGCGAAAGTCGCGCGCGGGTCGGCCAAATGGTCTTCGATCTCGCCGGTGCGCAGCAGCGCCTCGACGTATGCGGCACCCGTGCGGCCGACACCGATGACGTGCATGCAGTGCGGTGCCTGCGTGCCGGTGGAGCTGTGATAAAGTGAAGCGCTCATGTGATCATCCTTTACTAGATTGAGTACACTCAAGCCTTTGTCAGCAACGGACGGAGAATGTGCCCGTCTCCTCAATATACCCAAGATCGCGCATGATGTGAGCCACAGAAGTCGCTCGATGATTGGATACATAGATCATGTAATCTTCAACAAAAAGACCAGGGTCTGTCGAGATCAAGCCCTCGTCAATCAACTCTACAGCCTTCTCAAGGTGGGCACGTTCAAGAGTGGATGTCCATACCGGATTTTCAATATGAATCATCAGCTCATCGGCGGTAGAAACTTGCAGAAACTTTCCACCAGTTATCGTCGGGACTTTATAGCCCTCTTTATATTTCTGGACGACTGCCGACCAATCTAACGGCATTTCCATCTCCCGTGTGGTCTGTTGCCGAAAATTATGGCGACGGTCATGCGGCCCAGGCGGGTGACACGGCCTGCACATCTCCGCACAAATCCGCGTAGGGCACGGCAATCCAAGCCTCACCCCCCTCGAGACTGGCGCCGGCCATGTCTTGCAGCTGGGTCGAGCGTTCACTCAGCAGAACGCCCTGATCCAGCAGCAATGAGTGATCCAGCATCCGGTCCGCCATCGGCAGATCGCCGTAGGCGTCACGGGCATGGAAGAACAAGGCGAGGTCGGTCTTGCTCACGCAGGGCAAGATAAACTGCACGGTGCCGGGCTCGCCCCCACCCACGATGTGCGGCGGAACCTCGGGGGACAGCGCCGCCTCTAACGCAGCCGCGGTTTCGGACGCCGCTTCCGGATCCGCCACTCGCATTTCGATGAACTCGGGCGTGTAGCTTGCGAGCAGCCCCAACTGCGCCCGCAGCGCCGGCCCAATCGGGGTCGCAGCATCGGCGTATCCCAGCATATGCACCCAACGCGCCCCCCACGGCGTGCGCGCGGCGGAGTGCTGGGTGGAGGGCGCGGCGACCCAGTTGAGCAGGCGCAACAGCTCCCAAGCATTGGCCCCAGCCCGCCGCGTGAGCAGCGAGGCGATCTGCTGGCTGGTGCGGCTGTTGGTCTCGGTGAGGCTCGCCGACGCCTCCGATCCCGGGTGCTGCGGCACCATGATAAACCCGGCGGTGAACGGGTTGCGGAACAGCTCGCCGCAGGACGCCACCACGCCCTGGTTCTTCGCCTCGTCCGCCAGACAATCGAGTTCGTTCAGCAAGGGGAACAGCGCGGCGCCCTGATGACCCGCCCAATCCCCGTCACACGGCGCAATCCCGATTCCCGCGACCAAGATGCGCCGGCCGAACGCCCGGTTGGATAAATGCCGGGCCAGATCGAGCGCGATCCCGCCGCCGGTTCCACCGCCCATCCCGAACACGATGGCAACCATGGATTGGGCGCGGGCGTCGTCCACTCCGGCGGCAAAACGGCGCAACGCCTGTTCCATCGGACGGGCTCCGCCGTAGTAAGCGAGACCGTAGATTGCCTTGGCGACCGCGCGCCGAAAGTGCCCGCCCGGCCCGGGTAGATCGACATTGGGCGAAAGCCAGGCCGAACTCAGATTGGCATGCTGATGCATTGGGTATTCGAGGGTGAGGAAATCCGGGTAATGTCGGATGCCATCCTGCAATGCCTGCGTGTCCGGCACCTCCAAGGCGACGGTCAAGACTTCCGCGCGATCGGTTGAAATGGTGGCCGCGAGGGCGCGCAACTCGGTCAAGTCCGCGTCGCCGATGTCCACGGCCAAGGCCATGAGCTTTGGAGCGCCGGGCTCGAGACGGCGCAGGGTCTCGGTGATCACGCCAGCCCCGGCTTTGCCAATTCCCACAATGTGGGTCCCGATCGGCAGCGCTTCCGCCCCGGTGACGCGATGGACCCCACGCTTCAAGGCGTCGAGTTTCCGGCGTTTCAGCCTTTCTTCGACAGTCATACTCATGTGACGATCGCCATTTGACAGACAGCCCTCCAATCAAATGCAAACAACGCGCTTCTAAGGCACAAAAGGAACCTTAGTCGCGAGAGACCGATTCGGGACCTATACAGTCCCTAAATACACAGATTCTGGCTCGACTCTCCCTCGGATCGGCACACTGTGAGGTCAACACCATTGGTGACCCCACGCTCAATCCAGGGTTGCTTTAGCCTTGGTAACGCATTGAGGATTAGGACTCCGGCCCGAGTCAAGATTTATTTTTGGGCCTGTCATGCGCTCTTTCTAGCTTGACGAATCGAAACTGTTTCGCGGTGTGACCCGGCTTTCGCAAAATCGGGTGTTGATTTTGAAGAAACCCGGTGATTAGCTTCATAGCCGGGCCTCTCAACGACGGGCCCAAGCCGCCTCGGCGCACCAATGGCGTTGCCCGATCGGCCACCTTCCGTCCTTCACGACCGACGTCCCGTCTATGCCCGGTTCAAGGGTCCTCACGCCGAAAGGAAGCCATTTCGATGTCCGTTTCGCGTCGTAGCGTTTTGCAAGCTGGATCGATCGCCCTCGCCACCCCCGCTTTTTTTCATCGCAGCGCTGCAGCGGCAGACGCGATCAAGGTCGGTGTGCTATTCTCCCAGACTGGCGGTTTGTCGATCATCGAGAAATCGCTCGCCGATGCGACGCTGATGGCCATCGCCGAGATCAACGCGAGCGGCGGTGTGCTCGGCCGCCAAGTGCAAGCCGTGGTGGAGGATGGGGCGTCCGACCCCAAGACCTTCAATGAAAAAGCTTCGAAGCTGGTGATCCAGGACAAGGTCCCGTCCGTCTTCGCCTGCTACACTTCTGCCAGCCGTAAAGCCGTGCTGCCGGTGTTCGAGCGGCGGCAGAGCCTGTTGCTCTATCCGACGTATTACGAAGGCTTCGAATGCTCGAAAAACGTCGCATACACGGGCGCGGTGCCTAATCAACAGCTGTCCAACTTCATTCCTTGGATCATCAAAACCCTGGGCAAGAAGAAGTTCTTCATCGTAGGCTCCAACTACATCTATCCGCGGGAGATGGCGAAAGTCTGCAAGATCTTGATCGAGCAGAATGGCGGCACCTATGTGGCCGACGAATACCTGGAACTGGGTGATTCAGAGTGGGGCTCTATGGTCAACAAGATCAAGGGCTCGGGCGCCGATGTCGTGCTGTCCAACGTCGTGGGCGACTCGGTCATTGCCTTCTATCGGGAGTTTAAGAACCAGGGGCTCACGCACGACAAGCTGCCGATTTGCGCCACCGTGACCTCGGAGATCGAAATCGCCGCGATGGGGCCGGAATATGCGGTGGGGAGCTACACGTCGTTCCCGTATTTTATGGCGATCGATACGGACGCAAATAAAAGCTTCGTCGAGCGCTACCGGAAATACGTGAAGGATCCGAAGGCCGTCACGCATCACGCGCTGGAATCCTCGTATTTCCAGGTGCATCTGTGGAAGCAGGCGGTCGAGAGGGCGAAGGAGGTCTCCGCCATCCCGATCCGCAACGCGCTGGCTGGGCAGACCTATGCCGCGCCCGGTGGTGAGGTGAAGATCGAGCCGGAGAACCTGCACACCTGGCTCACCCCGCGCATCGCCCAATGGGGTGCCGACGGCCAGGGCAAGATCATCGATGCCTACAAGGCGCCCGTCATGCCGCTGCCCTACGTCGCGTATGGCGAGACCCCGGAGAACCTGTTCTGCACCGGAAAGGGGCTCGACACGGGCAAACTCAAGAAGAGCTGAGCCGTGGTCGAGGTCATCTTCATTGGTCTGAGCCTGGCGTCCGTGCTGCTGCTGGTGGCGCTGGGTCTGGCGATTACCTATGGCGCGATGGGCGTCATCAACATGGCGCACGGCGAAATGGTCATGCTGGGCGCCTACGTCACTGTGTTTACCGGGCTTTATCTGCACCTGACTATCCTGGCTGCCATCCCGCTCGCCTTCGTGTTCACCGGGATTGTCGGCTACGCGATCGAGCGGGTGGTGGTGCGCCGGCTGTATGGGCGGCTGCTGGATACGTTGCTCGCGACATGGGGGGTGGCGATCCTGATCCAGCAGGCGGTGCGGCTCGAGCTTGGGTTCTCATTCTTCGGTAAGCACATCCCGGGGCTTGGGCCGGGCTTGCAGAACGTGACGGTGCCGGAGTGGCTGACCGGTGCGGTGCCGCTGTTCGGGGCCGAGGTCAACGCCTACCGGGTGTTCATCATCGGGGTTACGGTGGTGCTCTCGGTTGTGACCTGGCTGCTGATGTATCGGAGCAGCATCGGGATCCAGGTGCGCTCCATCATGCGCAACCCGGCGATGGCGGAGGCTTGTGGGATCGATACGCAGCGGATCAATGCGCTGACGTTCGCCTATGGCTCCGGCCTTGCGGGGGTGGCGGGGGTGATGATGTCCGGCTTCAAGACCGTGTTCCCGGATATGGGGACACCGATGGTGGTGGACGGGTTTCTGGTCGTGGTGGTGGGGGGCGTCGGCAGCCTGATCGGCTCCGTATTGTCGGCCACGCTCCTCGGCCAAATCAACGGTATTACCGCCTATGTCACCAATGACGTGCTGGCCCGGGCCGTGGTGTTCGGCTTCGTGATCCTGGTGCTGATCACCAAGCCGCAGGGCCTGTTCACGATGCGGGGGCGGCGCGCATGAGGGCGCGGGTGGATATCCTGGCCTATGCGGCGTTCATCGGGCTCATCATGCTGGCGCCGTTGGGGTTGGACGAGTTTTGGCTCAACCGGATTTCCAAGTTCCTGGTGTTCGGCATGCTGGGGGCGGCGGTGTCGCTGAGCTGGGGCTATGCGGGCATTCTGAACCTTGGCCAGGGCCTGTTCTTTGGGCTCGGCGCCTACATGACCGCGATGTCGCTGAAGCTGGCGGCGCCCACCAGCCTGCAGCAGGGGTCGGCGACGCCGGTGCCGGATTTCATGCTGTGGAATGCGGAGCCGGGGGCGCCGACGGAGCTGTGCTGCATCAACCATGGCTCGTTCCTGTGGGTGCCGTTTCAGAACCAGTGGTTCGGCGTGGTGATGTCGATCGTGGTGCCGGGCTTGGTCGCGGCCGGGATCGGCTGGGTGATGTTCAAGAAGCGGGTGTCGGGCGTGTTCGTCTCCATCATCATGCTGGCGCTAATGTTGCTGGTGCGGCTCGTGGTGATCGATGCGCAGCCGCTCACCAATGGGTTCAACGGCCTGACCGACCTCGGGAGCTTGATGGTGGGTGCCGTTGAGCTCGACCCGTATGACGCCCGAACCTATTACTTGGTGGCGGGTGCCCTGGCCGTGGTGCTGATCGGCGCCCGCGTGCTGGTTGAGACACGCGCCGGGCTGATCCTGCAGGCGATCCGGGATGACCAGAACCGGGTGCGCTATCTGGGCTTCGACGTGCCGTCGTATCAGGTATTCTTCTTCACCGTCTCGGCCATGATCTCCGGGTTGGCGGGTATGTTGTATGTGGTGGTGGCGCAGTTCGCCTCGCCCACCTTCATGGACCTGTCGTTCTCCATCACCATGGTGGTCTGGGCGGCGGTCGGCGGGCGTGCCTCGCTGCTGGGCGCCTGCATTGGCGCGATCCTGATCAACGTGATCGAGGCGAAGGTCAGTGAGACCGAGGGGCTGGTGCAGGCCTGGCGCGCGGTGATCGGCCTGATATTCGTGCTGGCCGTGCTCTATCTGCCGCGCGGCCTCGCCGGGTTCGCGAGTGATTTGACGGACCGGCTGATGGCCCGCCCCGGCCGGCCGCCGCAGCCCCGCGCCATCCCCGTGCGAAAATCCGCATGACCGCCGCCCTCACCATCGATGCACTGGGCGTGAGCTTCGCCGGATTCAAAGCGGTGAATGCGGTGACGCTGGTGATCGAGGAGGGTGAGTTGCGCGTTCTGCTGGGCGCCAACGGCGCGGGCAAGACCACGCTCATGGACCTCATCTCCGGCAAGACGCGCAGCACGGAGGGCACGGTCCACCTCTATGACACCAACATCACCAACTGGGAGGAGCCTCGGATTGCCCGCGCGGGTCTCGGGCGGAAGTTCCAGATCCCGAGCGTATTCCGGGAGCTGACGGTCCGCCGCAATCTGGAGGTCGCGAGCTGCCATAACCCCGGCGTGTTCGCCAATCTCGGCTTCGGCCTGCCTCGCGCGGCGCGGGTCCGGGTGGATGAGGTGCTGGACCTCACTGGCCTTACAGACCGGGCCGGCCAGGTCGCCGGGTTCCTGAGCCATGGCGAGACGCAATGGCTCGAACTTGGATTGCTGGTGGTGCAGAATCCCAAGGTGCTGTTGCTGGACGAACCGACCGCAGGCATGACCGCGGCCGAAACCCGGCGGACGGCGGAGATCATCAAGAGCCTCCGAGGCGACCACACCATCGTCGTGGTGGAGCACGACATGGCATTCGTGCGGGACATCGCCGAGAAAATCACGGTCCTGCATCTGGGCCAGGTGCTGGCCGAGGGCGATATCGCGACCATCGAGCAGGATCAGCGGGTGCGGGACGCCTATCTCGGCTCGGGAGGCTTACATTGAACGTGAGCTTTCACGACGTGGATGCGTTCTATGCGCGGAGCCAAATCCTGCATGGGGTCACGCTCGATGTGCCGGCCGGGCAACTGACCGCCATATTGGGGCGGAACGGCGTCGGCAAGACCACGCTGCTCAAGACGCTGATGGGCATGCTGGACCGGATGACCGGCTCCATCCGGCTGGACGAAAGCGAGATCGGGCAAGAGCCGACGCATCGCCGGGCGCGGGCTGGGATCGCGTATGTGCCGCAGGGCCGGCAGATCATTCCGGATTTTACCATTCGCGAGAACATCCTGATGGGTGCGTTCGCCCGGCGCGACGGCAAGCGGGTGATCCCGGATTTGGCCGCCGAGCTGTTCCCCTACCTCATGGACAACCTCGACCGGCCCGGCGGCGTGCTGTCCGGCGGACAGCAGCAACAGCTCGCCATCGCCCGCGCCTTGGCGGCCGATCCGCAGGTTCTGCTGCTGGATGAGCCGAGCGAGGGCATCCAGCCCAATGTCGTGGAAGAGATCGAGCGGATCATCATGCGGCTGAACCAGGAGTTCGGCATGACGGTCCTGCTGGTCGAACAGAATGTCGCCTTCGTCCGCCGCGCCGGCCACCGCTTCGCCATGATGGAGAAGGGCCGGGTGGTCGCGGAGGGCGCCATCGAAACGCTCACGGACGAGCTTGTGCATCGGCACATGGCAGTGTGAGCGGTCACGCGTGCAACGGGGAGTAGATCATGCCTAAGTCGATCATCACCATCGATATGAGCAAGCGCGGACGGGACCAGACGCCGCCGCCGCATAACCGGTGGCACCCGGACATCCCCGCTGTCGCCAGCGTGAAGCCCGGCGATAGCTTCCGGATCGAGACCACGGATTGGACCGGCGGCCAGATCAGCAACAATGATGACGCGACCGACATCCGCGACTGCGACCTCACGCCCTGCCACCATCTATTCGGCCCGATCGACGTGCAGGGGGCCGAGCCCGGTGACATGCTGGTGGTGGACGTGCTCGATATCGGCGCGCACCGCGGGCATGAGTGGGGCTATACCGGCATCTTCACCACGCAGAACGGCGGCGGGTTCCTGACGGACATCATCGATGGGCCGCGGAAGGCGATCTGGGATTTCAACGGCATCTACGCCACCTCCCGCCATATCCCCGGCGTGCGTTTTGCCGGAGTCACCCACCCCGGCCTGATTGGCACCGCCCCCAGCCACGAATTGCTGGCCCGATGGAACAAGCGGGAGCGGGCGCTGATCGCGACCGACCCCAACCGCGTGCCGCCTTTGGCCCTGCCGCCACTGGAGGAGAACTGCCAGCTCGGGTCTTTGACCGGTGAGGCGCTGCGCACCGCGGCCCGCGAGGCGGCGCGGACCATTCCACCGCGGGAGCACGGCGGCAATTGCGACATCAAGAACATCAGCCGCGGCTCCCGCATCTACTTCCCGGTCTATGTGAAGGGCGCCAAGCTTTCCATGGGCGACTACCATTTCAGCCAGGGTGACGGAGAGATCACCTTCTGCGGCGCGATCGAGATGGCTGGGTGGATGGATCTGCACGTCGATCTGATCAAGGGCGGCTGCACCAAATATGGTGTGGAGCAAGCGATGTTCAAAACCAGCCCGGTCGATCCGCATTACTCGGATTATCTGGTATTCGAGGGCATCAGTGTCGGCGATGACGACACACAATATTACAACGACACCACCATGGCGTATCGCCGGGCTTGCATGAACGCCATCAACTACTTGATGAAGTTCGGCTACTCGCGGGAGCAGGCCTACGTGATCCTGTCCTGCGCGCCGATCGAGGGCCGGGTGGGTGGCGTGGTGGACATCCCCAACGCCTGCGTGTCGGTCGCGATCCCCTGCGAGATGTTCGACTTCGACATCAAGCCGAACGCCGCCGGGCCGCAAAAGCACGTGGATTCCAACAAAGCCGACCTCGCCCGCTGCCCGTAAAGGACACCATCATGCCGACCTATGAATACGATTGTGACGCGTGCGGCGGGTTTCAGGAGGCCCGTCCGCTCGCGGAATCGGCCGCCCCGCAGGCCTGTCCGGACTGTGGCGAGCTATCCCCCCGGGCGCTTGCCAGCCCGCACGTCCGGACGGCGGGGGCGGCTATCCGCTACATCGCGCACTCCCGCAACGAAAAGAGCGCTCATGAGCCGCCGGTCGAGCATCGGTTGAAAGGCACGGAAGCCCGGCACAGCAAGGCGCATTCCCACGCGCATCATTGGCACGCGCACGCCAAAGCCGGTCATCGGCCTTGGATGATCGGACACTAGAAACGCGTCATCGCAAGCCCCGCTGAGGGCGTGGCGATCCAGGGGCCACACGCCGGCGCGTCGCCCCTGGATCGCTTCGCCAAGCGGCTCGCAATGACGACGGCAGGGAGCAATAAATGAGCAGCGCAAACGAGCAAGACGTTGGCACGGTCGAATTACTATTCCGCTATCCGGTAAAATCCATGCTCGGCGAGGCGCAGAGCACCCTCGCCGTGGTGGCCAAGGGTGCCGCCGGGGACCGGGCCTGGGCCCTCCTCGATGACGAAACCGGCCAGGTCGCCAGCGCCAAGCGGCCTAAACTGTGGCGCAGCCTGCTGAACTGCACCGCCCGGACCGTCGGCCAGGACGCGGTTACGATCGCATTTCATGACGGCACCACCCGCCACGCCGGAGATCCGGCGCTCGACAGTATGCTCTCCTCCCTTACCGGACGGCCGGTGCGCCTGGCACATACCCCGCCGGCCGACGCGGAAATCGTGCGCTCCCATCCGGAGGCGCAGATCGCCGAGGGACTGGACGTGGACGTCGCCTTCGACATCCTGAAATTGGGCGGTGCCGCGCCGCCCGGCACGTTCCTCGACTACGCGCCACTCCATCTCATCACCACCGCGACCCTGGACGGCCTGGCCGATGCGCAGCCGGAGGGGACCGCGGACCCCGCGCGATACCGTCCGAACATCGTGATCCGCTCGCCCGCCGGCACCGCGTGGTTTCCGGAGAACGCCTGGCTCGGCGGCACCGTGCAAATCGGTGAGGCGGTGACGCTGAGGATCGTCTTGCAAACCCCGCGCTGTGCGATCCCGTCCCTCGCGCATGGCGCCTTGCCCCCAATGCCCCAAGCCTTGCGTGTCGCGGCAGAGCGCAACCGGGTGGACGTGCCAGGCTTCGGCTTCCAGCCCTGTGCCGGCGTGTATGCCGAGGTGATCGCCGACGGCACCATTCAGGCCGGCGACCGGGTGACATTCGTCCCGGCTTAGACGAGCGGCGCCTGCCAAAGGGTCTGCATAGGCGGATACTCGATCGCCTCGATATGGGTCAGCGTCCCGATGAGCGGCCGCCACCCGGACGCGATATGCGCCAGCACCGCCGGGCCCCCCGGCTGGTCGCCGTGAATGTTCGCAAGCTTCAGGTGCGGCTGCCAGTGAGCCGGGCGGTAATGCAGGTGGACCTCTTCCTCAGGCAATTCCTGGAAGATGGCGTGGTGCACGGTCAGCAGCGCCTGAATGGGTTGGACCCGCAGGCACAGGGTGGGTGGCGTGCCCGGCATGATACAGGGTTCAGTCAAGGTCAACGGCTGTCACGCTGCGCGATATGCCTAGACTCCTCATCATTCGCAGAATTCGCTGCACGTTATGTGAGAACTGATCGATATGCAGTCTCACATTTGCTGC
>JAYVOF010000080.1:0-103334 GCA_043758105.1 Rhodospirillales bacterium
CCATGCTAACCCTGCTGACCATCGAACTCGTGAAAACCCTCCCACGATGTCCGTGCTGCCACCAAACGCGAATTTCAGCACGATTGTGACGCAGTAGTGACGGGCATTCCACCCCAAATATCCGTCATGTCCCCCGATCTGTTTCCCTCCCCCCCGCCTGCCGTGCCGCTGGCCGAATTGTTGCGCCCAGCCACTCTGGCGGAGGTCGTAGGCCAGCCCAAGCTGGTCGGGCCAGAGGGCGCGCTGACCCGGATGCTCGACCGCGGTGCGCTGGCATCGCTCATCCTGTGGGGCCCGCCCGGCGTCGGGAAGACCACCATCGCACGGCTGTTGGCCGACGAGGCTGGGCTATACTTTTCTGCGATGTCCGCCGTGTTCTCGGGCGTGGCGGACCTGAAACGCGTTTTCGAAGAGGCGGCCAAGCGCCGGCAAACCGGGCAGCGCACGTTGCTGTTTGTTGACGAGGTGCACCGCTTTAACCGTGCGCAACAAGACGGCTTCTTGTCCGTGGTCGAGGACGGCACCGTGGTATTGGTCGGGGCCACCACAGAAAATCCCTCCTTCGCCCTGAATGGCGCGCTGCTCTCCCGCTGCCAGGTCCTGGTTCTGCACCGGCTGGACGAGGATGCGCTGGAACAGCTGCTCCAGCGGGCCGAGCAGCACAGCCGGCCGTTGCCGCTCACGCCGGAAGCACGCCTGTCACTCTGTGCCATGGCCGATGGCGATGGGCGATATCTGCTCAACATGGCCGAGCAAATCCTGGCGCTGCCACCCGGCCCGCCGCTCGACCCGGTGGCGCTGGCCGAGCTGATCGGACGCCGGGCCGCGCTGTATGACAAGGATCGGGAGGAACACTACAACCTCATCTCCGCCCTGCATAAATCGCTGCGCGGCTCTGACCCCGATGCCGCGCTGTATTGGTTCGCCCGCATGCTGACCGGGGGCGAGGATCCGCGCTACATCATTCGCCGCCTGGTGCGGTTTGCGTCCGAAGACATCGGCCTGGCCGACCCCCACGCGCTGCCGCAGGCGATGGCGGCGTGGGAGGCGTATGAGCGGCTCGGCAGCCCAGAGGGTGAACTGGCGATCGCGCAGGCGATCCTGTATCTCGGCACGGCCCCCAAATCGAACGCCGCCTACACCGCGTATAAATCGGCGCTGGCAGCTGCGAAGAAGACCGGGAGCCTGCCGCCGCCCGCGCATATCCTGAATGCGCCGACCAAGCTCATGAAACAACTGGGCTACGGCGCCGGCTATGCCTATGATCACAACAGCGAAGACGCGTTCTCCGGTCAGAATTACTTTCCAGACGGCATGGACCGCGCCCAACTCTACACCCCGCCCGACCGCGGCTATGAGCGCGAGATCGGCCGCCGCCTGCAGCACTGGGCGGCACTACGCCAGGAGCGCCATTCATGAGTGTCACCACCCGCGCCGTCACGGATGACGAGGCCGAGATCCGGCTCGACCGCTGGTTCCGCCGCCACTTCCCGGGCGTCACGCAGAGCGCCGTGCAAAAGCTCTGCCGCACGGGGCAAGTCCGCGTGGACGGCAAGCGCGCCGAGACCGGGACGCGGCTCGAGCCCGGCCAGTCCATCCGCATTCCGCCCCTGCCCAACACGGCCGTGCCGAAAAAAGCTGAGCCGGCCCCGTTCAACCCTGCCATCCAGCGCGAGCTGGAGGCGATGATTCTCTATCAAGACGAGCAAATCATCGTCCTGAACAAGCCGCACGGCCTTGCGGTGCAGGGTGGCCCCGGCATCGTCCGGCATCTGGACGGCCTGCTCGACGGTTTGCGCATGGGCAGTCCGCATCGCCCGCGTTTGGTGCATCGGTTAGACCGCGACACCTCCGGCTGCCTCGTGCTAGCGCGGACGCCGGGCACGGCGGCGAAGCTAGCGGCGTCGTTCCGGGGCCGCGACGTGAACAAGACCTACTGGGCCATCGTCGCCGGCCGCCCGGTCCCGGTCGAGGGCCGGATCGATCTGCCATTACTGCGCTATACCGGCCCACGGGGCGAACGCAGCGTGCCGGCCACGCGCGATGACAAGGAAGCGTCGCGCGCCGTCACCGATTTCCTCACGCTCGATCACGCCGGGCAAAAACTCGCCTGGTTGCAGCTCATGCCCATCACCGGACGCACGCATCAGCTGCGGGTCCATTGTGTCGCGATCGGCGCCCCCATCGTGGGCGACGACAAATATCACGAGCCGGATCAGAACGGGGCCGGCACCGCGATGGTGGAGGGCCTGTCGGGCAAGCTGCATCTCCATGCCCGGGCGCTCGAATTTCCGCATCCGGCGGGCGGGAATTTGGTGGTGGAGGCGGAGCTGCCGCCGCATATGCGGGAAAGCTTCAAGACGCTCGGTTTCGACGCCAGGCCGGCCCAGCCGCCGCGTCGTTCATGAGAAAGCGGGGTTCATGAGAAAGCGGGCGCTGGCGGCGCTCGGCCTGCTCGTGCTTGCCGTGGTGCCCGTGATGGCGCTGCGGGCCTGGTTCGATCCGTCCGATCTCCGGCTCCGTGCGACGGAGGCCGTGCGGCGCGCGACGGGCCGGGAACTGACGATCGACGGTCCGCTCACGCTGGTCTGGTCGCCGCTGCCCCGCGTGCGGGCGGAGGATGTCCACCTGTCCAATCCGCCCGGCCTCTCCCGCCCGGACATGGCGCGGGCCCGCAGCATCGAGGCTGGGGTCGCGCTGTGGCCGCTGCTGTCGGGCCGGGTGCGGCTGGTGGGTGTGACACTCACGGCACCCGATGTCGTGCTGGAGCGTGATGCGGCCGGACAGCCGAACTGGCGCTTCATTCGGCCACCGAGCCCACCGGGACCCGCGATCCCCACCCCCGGCAGCGCGCCGCACCGGCCCCTCGAACTGGACGGTCTGGAGGTGACCGAAGGCCGGCTCGTATGGCGGACGGATGGCCGTGAGCTGGAGGGCCTGATCCCGGCGTTTTCGATCAAGCGCGATGGGGCGGACGTGTCGGGGCAGATCGTGCTGGCCGGTCAAGCCGTTGCGGTTTCGGGACAGATGGATGCGGTCCACCTGGTCGGGATCGGTGCCGATCTCACGTTGCGCGGCTGGCCGGCATCTCCCGCGCTGACGGGCGAAATCGCTAATCTCGCGCAGCTCTCACCTTTGGCCGGCGTAGCACTTCCGCCGCTCCGCGATATCCGGGTGGCGGCGGAGTGGGGGGAGGCCGGGCTGCGCCGGGCGGAAGTTCATGCCGGCGCATCCGATGTAGGCGCGGCAATCGCCGGCTTGAAAATCGACCGGGCCGATCTCGCTTTCGGTGACCCGGCACAGGATGACCAGCAGGGCCACATAGGGGCTTCAGGCACCTGGAATGGCGCTCCCGTGACGTTGGCGGCCCGCGTAGCTCCGACCGCCGGCGGCGTTGCGCTGCGGGGATTGCAGCTGAACGCAGCACCGCTCGATGTCGCAGGGGATTTGGCGCTGGACTGGCGGGCCCGGCTTGCGCTGCGCGGCTCGATCGTCTCGCGCCATGTCGATTGGGCTGCGCTGCGCGGCCTTGACCGTCCGCCTGCCGTGGCGCCGCCAGCTCCGCCCCGCGCCAGTTCATCGCCAGCCTCCAAGCCATCAGGATGGACCCTCTACGCCCCGCTTTCCCGCAGTTCTCCCCCATCAGCCCGGCTGTTTTCCGACACGCCGTTGCCGTTTGCGAAGCTGAATCGGGCGGACATCGATGTGCAGGTCAGCGCGGACGAAGTGCTCTCGCCGGTCGGTGTGGCGCGCGCCGTGCAGGGGCGCATCCGGTTACAAGACGGCCACCTACGGATCGATCCGCTGCAGTTCCAGACGGCGGGCGGTCCGGGCATGGCGCAATTCGAGGCCGATGCGGTCCCAGCGCGCGCCAGCCTCGTGCTAAAGGTTCCCGGGCTCGCGGTGGAAACGCTGGCGGCCGCATTCGGTGCCGCACCCGGGGCGAGTGGCACGCTCGACCTCGATGTGGCGCTGCGCGGTGCGGGCGGGACGCCGCATGCGCTCGCCGGGACGGCCGCGGGCCATGTCGGTGTGGCAGTGGTGCAGGGAAGCATCGACTATGGATGGCTGGGCGGCGACGCGCTCCAGGGTGCCGGTCTGCCGCTCGATCCCCGAGACCAAATGCCGCTTCGATGCCTGGCGGTGCGGGCCGATTTCGATGCCGGAATCGCGACGCTGCGCACGGCCGCGCTCGATTCGCCGCGGCTCCGACTGACCGGTCAGGGCACCGCGCGGTTGGCTGATGAGACCATGGATGTGCACCTGCGCGCGCTGGCCCAACTGGGCGGCACCGCGGTGTCGGTGCCGGTGCTGGTGGAGGGCAATTGGGACGCGCCGCGAGCACGGGTGGATTCCATCGAGAAGGAGCGCGTCGTAATCGGTGCCACCCCGCCGCCCGACCCGTGCCCGGCCGCTCTGCTCGCCGCCCGTGACGGACGGACCGGTCCGATGCCGGCCGACGCGCCCCGTGCCAAGCCGCCCAAGCCCGCCGATTTGCTACGAAGCCTGTTTCGATGACCGGAGAACGAGTTGCGTCGATTTTGGGATGAAGCCGCGGCGACGCGGACGGAGACAGGCTGGACAATTCTGCTGGACGGCAAACCCCTGCGCATCCCGGGTGCCGCGCAGGGCGTGCTCACGCTCGGCACCGAGCCGCTCGCGCACGCGATCGCCGCGGAGTGGCAGGCGGCGGGCGGGGCCAAGGGCGGTGCGATGTCGATGGAGGCCGTGCCGCTCACCCGCCTGGCCGGTACCGCGCAGGACCGCATCGCGCCCGACCCGGCCCCCGTCGCGGCGGCGCTGGCGGCCTATGCCGAGAGTGATCTGCTGTGTTACCGGGCCGGCCATCCGGCTCTGCTGGCGGCGCGTCAGGCGCGGGAGTGGCAGCCCTGGCTCGATTGGCTCGTGGACACGTGGGGCGTGCGGCTGGAGGTGGCCGAGGGGATCATGCACCGGCGGCAGGACCCGGCGGCGCTGGCGCGGATAGCGGCGGCGTATCATGCGATGGACCCGTCGGTGCTGGCGGCCTTGGGGATTGCCGTGCCGGCTATGGGCAGCGCCGTCCTCGGCATGGCCCTCGCCGCTTGTGCGCTCGATGCCGGGACCGCCTACACCATTTCGTGCCTCGATGAGCTGTTTCAGGCCGGGCAGTGGGGCGAGGATGAGGAGGCGGGGCGCCGTCTTCAACAAGTGCAAACCGATTTGCACTTGGCGGAGCGCTTTATTCGGTTGAGCCGCTAAAGACGTCGTCCCAGGCGGCCCGAAGCGCCTGGTCGGCCTCGGCCATCGTGACCGGATGCCCGAGCGCCGCAAGGCTCGTGACGCCGTGCCCGGTGATGCCGCAGGGGACGATACCATTGAAATGGCTCAGATTTGGGTGCACGTTCAGCGCCACGCCGTGCCAGCTGACCCACCGCGTGACGCGCACCCCGATGGCCGCGATCTTGTTCTCGGTGCCGTCACGCTCCACCCAAATGCCGACCCGTCCGGCCCGGCGTTCACTGTGCACCCCGAGCAGGGCCAGGGTGCGGATGAGCCATTCTTCCAGGCCATGCACATAGCTGCGGACGTCACGCGGCCGGACGGTGCCGTGCGCCCGCGTGAGGTCGAGCATGACGTAGGCGGTGCGTTGACCGGGTCCATGATAGGTCCATTGCCCGCCGCGCCCGGCGTCGTAGGTCGGAAACTGCGCGGCGTTCAATAGATCGCCGGGCTGGGCGGAGGTGCCGGCGGTATAGAGCGGGGGATGCTCCACCAGCCAAACCTGCTCCGCCCCGAGCCCGGCGCGGATCGCGCCGGCGCGGGCCTGCATGGCGGCGATGGCGTCCGGATACGGCAGCAGGCCGGGATGGGCGGTCCAGTCCGGTGCGATTTCCATCGGTGGGGAGATTGAAGCGGGGCGCGGCATCGGCTATAGCCGCCACTCGGACACGATGCGGTCGTGGCGAAATGGTAGACGCGCAAGCTTGAGGTGCTTGTGGGGGCAACCCTGTGGAAGTTCGAGTCTTCTCGACCGCATTCCGAAATCCTGATGAGTGTGGTGACTGAGTTAAGGATATAGTCATCTACTGAGACGATAGAGAGCGCTGCTTTTAATCGTTCATTAAGCTTTGTCGCCGATGATCGGGTGATCAGGGGAATAGGTCCCTTGTCGCACGAGAGGCTGACAAAATGTCCTTGGACCGGTCCCGGATTACCAGCTGTTTTGGCGATTGCCGGGCAGAGGCGTCGGTCGAGTATGCCGCGTTGCTTGGAGCGGCCGCCCTACTAATCTCGCTCGTCGCCGCACCCATCGTCTCTCTGGTGCAATCTGGGTTCATTCCACTTTTTTCCGCCTTTACCTCCTCCTCGGCCGGGCCGCTTTGCATGCCGTCCGTGACCTGCGACCCCGCGAGCTGACCGGATCCGCATTGCCAACCTAGCCGGTCTGCCTGATCGTGCGCCGATGATCGGGGCGATGACGCCTTTGGGGGGCGATGATGGACGACGATTTTCGCAAGGCGGCGCTGGACTACCACCGCCTGCCCCGCCCTGGAAAGCTCGCGATCGAGCCGACGAAGCGTATGGCGACCCAGCGTGACCTCGCCCTCGCCTACTCGCCCGGCGTGGCTGCGGCGTGTGAGGCCATTGTGGCCGATCCGGATGCTGCGCTGGATTTGACGGCCCGCGGTAACCTCGTGGCGGTCATATCGAACGGCACGGCGGTGCTGGGGTTGGGCAATATCGGCGCGCTGGCGGGTAAGCCGGTCATGGAGGGTAAGGCCGTCCTGTTCAAGAAATTCGCCGGCATCGACGTCTTCGATATCGAGGTCGATGCCGCCGATCCCGAGCTGTTCATCAGCGTGGTCGCAGCGCTCGAGCCCACATTCGGGGCGATCAACCTTGAAGATATCAAGGCACCTGAGTGCTTCGAGATCGAGCGTCGGCTCCGCGCCCGGATGGCGATTCCCGTCTTCCATGACGATCAGCACGGCACCGCCATCATCGTAGCCGCGGCGGTCCGTAACGGGTTGACGTTGCAAGGTAAGTCGCTGGATCAGGCGCGGCTGGTCACTTCGGGTGCTGGGGCGGCCGCGCTCGCCTGCGTCGATCTGTTGGTCAGCATGGGCCTGCCGCTCGAAAACGTGACCCTGACGGATGTGAAGGGCGTGGTGCATGCCGGGCGCGAGGGTGAGATGGCGCCCAACATGGCGCGCTATGCCAAGCAGACGGACGCGCGCACCCTGCCGGACGTATTGGGCGGGGCGGACGTGTTCCTCGGTCTGTCGGCGCCCCGGGTGCTCAAAGCCGAATGGCTGCATTTGCTGGCGGAAAAGCCGCTGATTCTGGCATTGGCCAACCCGGATCCGGAAATCCTGCCTGAAATCGTCCGCGCCGCGCGCCCGGACGCAATCGTGGCCACGGGGCGTAGCGACTATCCGAATCAGGTCAACAACGTCCTGTGTTTCCCGTTCATCTTCCGCGGTGCGCTGGATGTGGGGGCCACCGAGATCAACGAGGAAATGAAGATCGCCTGTGTCGAGGCGATCGCGGTCCTGGCGCGGGTGGAGGCGAGCGAGGTTGTCGCCGCGGCCTATGGCGGCGCGGCGCCGGTGTTCGGGCCCGAGTATATCATTCCAAAGCCGTTCGACCCGCGCCTGATCCTGCAAATTGCCCCGGCTGTGGCGGCCGCCGCCATGCGCACGGGCGTTGCCAAACGTCCGATCACGGATTTTGCGGCGTATCGGCGGGAGCTGGAAAAATTCGTGTTCCGCTCCGGTCAATTCATGCGCCCGGTGTTCGAAGCCGCCCGGCAAAGCATGCGCCGGATCGTCTATGCCGAAGGCGAGGATGAGCGGGTGCTCCGCGCGGTGCAGACCGTCGTCGATGATGGGATTGCGGAGCCGATCCTGCTGGGAAACCGGGATGTGATCGCGCGGCGCGTGCGGGAGCTTGGGTTGCGGCTCAATCTTGACGAGTCGGTCCGCGTCCTCGACCCCGAGCAGGATCGGGCCGTCTTCGATCCGCTGGTCGCGGCCTATCAATGCCTCGCCGGTCGCCGGGGTGCGCCGCCGGACGCCGCCGCCCGGCGTATGGTCCGCCGCAGCACCGTCACCGCCAGTATGATGCTGCAGGCGGGTTTGGCGGATGCTGCGGTGTGTGGCGGCACCGGCGATTGGTGGCGGCATATGGGCTATGCCATGCCGATCATCCCGAAACGGCCCGACGTGTCCCGGCTCTACGCGCTATCCTGTTTGATCTTGCAAACCGGTGTGCTGTTCATTGGCGACACGCACATCAACCTCGACCCCACGGCGGAGCAGGTGGCGGAGATGACGGCGCTCGCCGCCGACACCGTGCGCAGCTTCGGCATCGTCCCCAAGGCCGCACTGCTGTCCCATTCGAGCTTCGGCTCCAGCCGGTCCGATTCGGCCCGGAAGATGCGGACGGCGCTCGATCTAGTCCGCATGATGGACCCGGAGCTCGAGGTCGATGGCGAGATGCACGCGGACGCCGCCTTGGTAGAGGCGCTGCGCGATCGGGCAGTGCCCGACAGCACGCTTAAGGGCGTGGCAAATTTATTGATTATGCCGAATCTGGATGCGGCCAATATCGGCTTCACTCTGCTCGCGGCAGCCGCAGACGGGCTTTCGATCGGACCGTTGCTGCTCGGCGTGTCGAAACCGCTGCATGTTTTAGTGCCGAGCGTCACCGCCCGCGGCATCGTCAACATCAGCGCCGTGCTGGCCATGAACGCCCAGCGCGCGAGTGGCGCTTGATGCCACACACGTGCCATGGCACTCCCTCATTCGGGCTGCGCGTGAATGAGGATGGGGTCGTGACGTGATCAAAAAGCTGCGCAAGGCCGTCCTTCCGGTTGCCGGATTGGGCACAAGATTTCTGCCCGCCACGAAGGCGATGGCCAAGGAAATGCTACCGGTCGTGGATAAACCGCTCATCCAGTATGCGATCGAGGAGGCGCGGGCCGCCGGGATCGAACAATTCTGCCTTGTGTCCGGTCGCGGTAAGACCGCGTTGATCGACCATTTCGACGTGTCGTACGAGCTCGAGGCGAACCTGCGGGAGCGGGGTAAGACCGAAATGCTGGAGATGCTGGAGGGGATGAAGGTGCCGCCGGGCTCCATCACGACCGTGCGCCAGCAAGTGCCGTTGGGTCTGGGCCATGCGATCTGGTGCGCACGCGCGTTCGTGGGCGATGATCCCTTCGCCATCCTGTTGCCCGATGACCTGGTGCTGAGTGAGACGCCGTGCCTGGCGCAACTCGCCGCCGTCTATAATGAGACGGGCGGCAACGTGGTCGCGGTGACCGAGGTTCCACACGACCAGACGAACCGATATGGTATTCTGAAGGTGGGCCATGATGACGGCCGGCTGGCGGAGGTGCTGGGCTTGGTCGAAAAACCGAAACCGGAGGACGCACCGTCCAACCTCTCGATCATCGGCCGGTACGTCTTGATGCCGGAGGTGATCACCCATCTCGCACGGATGGAGCGTGGGGCGGGCAATGAGGTCCAGTTGACCGATGCGATGGCGCGGATGATCGGCCATACGCCGTTCCACGGGCTGCGCTACGAGGGTCGCCGGTTCGATTGCGGTGATAAGATCGGCTTCCTCGAGGCGCAAATCGCGTTTGCGCTGAAGCGTCCCGATCTGGCCGACCAAGTGCGCGCCTTTATGCGCCGCTATCGCGAGGAGTGCGCATGATGGATTTCCACCACCATTTCGACCCGACCAGCCTGCGTGAATACGATATCCGCGGTGTCGTCGGACGGACGTTGCATGCGGCGGACGCGTTTGCCATCGGTCGTTGCTTTGGCACGATCGTCGCGCGCGCCGGGGGCCGGACCGTGGCGGTCGGCTATGACGGGCGGCTCTCGTCGCCGGAGCTGGCCGCCTCGCTGACGGACGGGCTGAAGGCGAGCGGGATGGAAGTGCTGCGGGTGGGCCGCGGGCCGACGCCGCTGTTGTATTTCGCAGCGACCACGCTCGAGACGGATGGTGCGGTCATGGTCACCGGCAGCCATAATCCGCCCGATTACAACGGCTTTAAGATGATGCTGGGCAAAAAAGCCTTCTTTGGCGAGAGCATCCAGGCGCTTGGCGCGTTGGCGGCGGCCGGTGACGTCGTGGGAGCAGCCGCCGGCACGGACCGTCCGATCGACGTGACGGATTCCTATATCACGCGGCTCGTGCAAGATTGGGACGGTGGCGACCGCACGCTGAAAATCGTGTGGGACAACGCCAATGGCGCTGCCGGTGAGGTATTGACCAGGCTTTTGAAAGTGCTGCCCGGCGAGCATACGGTGTTGAATGCCGAGATCGACGGCCGCTTTCCGGCGCACCATCCGGACCCAACCATCGCCAAGAATCAGGAGCAGCTGATCGCGGCCGTCCGCGCGCACGGTGCCGACCTCGGCATCGGGTTCGATGGCGATGCGGACCGGATCGGCGTGGTGGATGACGGCGGCACCATGGTGGTGGGTGATCAGTTGCTGGTGGTGCTGGCGCGTGACGTGCTGCGCGCCCATCCAGGAGCGACAATCATCGCCGATGTGAAGGCCAGCCAAGTCTTGTATGACGAGATCGCCCGGGCTGGGGGGCATCCCATGATGTACAAAACGGGTCATAGCCTAATCAAAGCGAAAATGGCGGAGTTGGGCGCGCCGTTTGCCGGCGAGATGTCAGGACATATCTTCTACGCCGACCGCTGGTATGGATTCGATGATGCGCTCTATGTTGCGGTCCGCTTGCTGGGTATTGTTGCGCGTCTTCCCGGGCCACTTTCCGCCGTGCGCAAGGCGTTGCCCCAGGTCGTGAACACGCCGGAGCTGCGGTTCGATTGCCCGGACACTCGGAAATTTCAGGTGGTCGAGGAGGTCGCAGGACGACTCCGCGCCGCGCGCGCCGATATCAACGACATCGACGGCGTCCGCGTGCTGACCGAGGATGGCTGGTGGCTGCTTCGCGCATCCAATACCCAAGCCGTGCTGGTCGCCCGGGCCGAGGCGCGGGATGAGGCTGGGCTCGATCGTCTCAAGGCTGCTTTATCGGCGCAATTGCTGAAGTCCGGCCTGGAAGCCCCTGATTTCTCTGGAGAAAACGCCGGGCACTGAGATGCAGCCGCCTCCCGCTCAGCCCGGCATGATGGTCGATCAGGTCGAAACTCCGGCGCTCCTGATCGACCTCGATGCGTTCGAGCATAACCTCGACCGCATGGCCGATCTGTTGCGTCCGACCGGGGCCCGGCTTCGTGCGCACGCCAAGACGCATAAATCCCCGGTCATCGCCCACCAGCAAATCGCCCGCGGCGCCGTCGGCCAATGTGTGCAGAAAATTGCTGAGGCGGAAATCCTGGCCTGGGGCGGCGTGGCGGATATTCTGGTCAGCAATGAAGTGGTGGGGGATGCCAAGCTCGCGCGGCTGGTCGCCCTCCGGCGTTTGGCCCAGGTCGCGATTTGCGCCGATGATCCGCGGCATGTCGCCCGGATCGAAGCCGCGGCCGCGGCCGCGGGCACCCGGCAGACGGTGCTGGTGGAAATCGATGCCGGAATGGGTCGCTGCGGCGTGGCACCCGGTCCGGCGGCGGTCGCGCTGGCGCAGCAGATCGCGGCCTCACCCCATCTCATCTTCGGTGGGCTGCAATCCTACCACGGCCCAGCCCAGCATTTGCGCAGCCGCGATGAGCGAGAAGCCGCCATCGCCGGCACCGTCGAGAACACGCGGCGGACGATCGAGCAATTGCGTCAACAAGGCTTATCCTGCGCCATCGTCGGCGGTGGCGGCACCGGCAGTTTCGAAATCGAGGCCGCGTCCGGAGTGTTTACCGAAATCCAAGCCGGTAGTTATTGCTTCATGGATGCCGATTACCGCCGGAATTCCGGCGGTGCCTCGGACGGGTTCAAACAGTCGCTGTTCGTGCTTGCGACTGTCATGAGTGCGGCGCGGCCACGGGTCGCGGTGCTGGACGCTGGGCACAAGGCGGTGGCGATCGATAGTGGTTTTCCCCTGGTCTGGGGTCGGGGTGACATCCGATATACCGGTGCGTCCGATGAGCACGGCAAACTCGAATGGCTGGAGGATGCCGGGGCGACGCTCGGTGAAAAACTCTGGCTGGTGCCCGGGCATTGCGATCCGACCGTCGATCGGTTCGACTGGTATGTCGGCGTGCGCGGCAGCCGGGTGGAGTGCGTGTGGCCCGTCGCAGCCCGGGGCGCGCTGCAATAATGCGCGGTTCGTTGATCGAGCCTGGAATGCGGGTGACCCATCCGGGACGGCCGGATTGGGGCCAGGGACAGGTGCAATCGGTTATCGGAGACCGGATCACGGTCAATTTTGAGCATGCTGGTAAGGTTTTGGTCAACAATGCCGTCATCGCCCTGGAACTGTCAGCCGATGATGAGGCTTGAACCCGGGGCCGCGATGGACGACCTTACCCTTATGCACGAACCCCTCATTGACCCGTTTGGCCGCACCATCACCTATTTGCGCGTTTCGGTGACGGACCGGTGCGACCTTCGCTGCGTCTATTGCATGTCGGAAGACATGAGTTTCCTGCCAAAGGCGGACGTGCTGAGCCTCGAGGAGCTGGAACGGCTTTCTGTCGCGTTCATCCGGCTGGGCACGCGCAAGCTGCGCATTACCGGCGGTGAACCGCTTGTCCGCCGTGGCGTGATGACGCTGTTCGAGCGGCTGGGCGCGCAGATCGGCGGCGGCCTCGATGAGCTCACGCTCACCACCAACGGCACGCAACTCACCAAATATGCGGGCGCGCTGGCCGCCGCCGGGGTGCGGCGCGTGAACGTCAGCCTCGACACGCTCGACCCGGCGCAGTTCACCCGCATCACCCGCTGGGGCAAGATCGAGCCGGTGCTGGCCGGGATCGCGGCGGCGAAGGCGGCTGGATTGCACGTTAAAATCAACGCGGTGGCGCTGAAAGACGTGAACGAGGACGAGCTCGGGGACATGCTCGCCTGGTGCGGGGCGGAGGGGCATGATTTGTGCCTGATCGAAACGATGCCGATGGGCGATGTCGGCGACCGGACAGCGCAGTATCTGCCGCTGTCGATCGTGCGGGCCCGGCTGCGGACCCGGTTTACGTTGACGGAGACCACTTTCCAGACGGGGGGTCCGGCGCGTTATTTCGACGTGGCGGAGACCGGTGCCAGGGTCGGTTTCATTACGCCGATGACGCATAATTTCTGCGAAACCTGCAACCGGGTCCGCCTGACCTGCACCGGTACGCTCTATATGTGCCTGGGCCAGGATGACGCGGCGGATTTACGCCGGGTGATCCGGGAGCGCGCGTCCGATGCGGAACTGGATGCGGCCATTCGCCTGGCCATCACCCGCAAGCCGCTCGGCCATGATTTCGTCATCGACCGCCGCAACACCGCGCCCGCCGTGGCCCGGCACATGAGCCTGACTGGCGGCTGATTTGGATCCGGCGCTGCTGTCGGCGGAAGGCCTGCTCGACGCCTATGCCCGGCAGACCCTCAGTCCGGTCGAGGCGCTGCAGGCCATCACCGAGCGGATCGCCCGGCACAACCCCACGATCAACGCGTTCGCCGTGCTCAATCCGCGCGCATTGCACGAGGCGGGCGAGAGTGAGCAGCGGTGGCGCGCCGGACGGCCGCGTGGCGCATTGGACGGCGTGCCGTGCACGGTCAAGGACCTGATCGACCTCGCCGGCTTTCCGACCCGGCGCGGCAGCCGTACCACATCGCCCGAACCGGTGGGCGTCGATGCTCCGGCCGTGCTGGGATTGAAACAGGCGGGGGCGATCATCCTCGGTAAAACGACGACGACGGAGTTTGGCTGGAAATCGCCTGGCGATTGCCCGCTGCATGGGATTACGCGCAATCCGTGGGACGTGACGAAGACGCCGGGAGGCTCCTCGTCCGGTGCGGCGGCGGCGGGGGCGGCCGGGTTCGGGCCGCTCCATCTCGGCACGGATGCCGGCGGCAGCATACGGATCCCGGCGGCATGGTGCGGGTTGGTGGGGTTGAAGCCGAGCTTTGGCCGGGTGCCGCAATGGCCGCTCGGCGCGTTCGGCCATGTCGCGGCCGCCGGGCCGCTGACGCGAACCGTGCGGGACGCGGCGCTGATGCTGACGGTGTTGGCCCGGGCGGATGTGCGGGATCCGTTTTGCCTGCCGGATGACGCCCGGGAGTGGCGGGACGGGATCGAGGATGGGGTCGCCGGGCTGCGCATCTCCGTGCTGCGCCGGCCCGGTTTCGACGCCCCTGCGGACGCGGACAGCGTCGCCGCGGTCGAAGCGGCGGCGCAAATCCTGGCGGATGCCGGGGCGGAGATCCATGATGAAGACCCGGGCCTGCCGGATATGGGCGCGGCGTTCAGCCAGATTTGGACCGCGTCGCTCGCCGCCGTGGTGGCGGGCATCGACCCGGGGCAGCGCGCCATGCTGGATGCCGGGTTGATCGCGGCCGCGCGCGATGATGTGCCGGCGGCCGCGCTGATGCAGACGGAGGCGGCGCGGGTGCAGGCGGCGCACGCGATGGCGCGGTTTCACCAGCGGTTCGATCTCGTCCTGTGCCCCACGGTGCCCGGGCCGCCGCCGGACGCGGACGCGCGGCTCGATCACCCCGCCACGCGCCTGCTGCAGGAGTGGGCGCCATGGACGTTTGCGTTCAATTTGACCCGGCAGCCCGCGATTGCGGTGCCGCTCGGCCGCGGCGGCACCGGCCTGCCGCGGAGCGTTCAGCTCGCCGCGGCACTGTATCGGGATGATCTCGTGTTGCGCGGTGCCCGTGTGCTGGAGCGGGGTAGCCCCGCCCCGATCGCAGAATTGCGGCGTTAATCGGGGGCCCTAATCAGCCGTTTGGCCACCGTGCAGATTTCATCGAGCGTGTAGGGTTTGGCGATGAACACTTCCAATGCCGAGCCGAAACTCTGGCCCGGGTCGGGACGGCCGGTCATGAAGATCACCGGAAGCGTGGGCCGGTCCTGCCGGATAGCGTGGACGAGGCCGTAGCCGTCCAACGCGCCGGGCAGCTGGATATCGGTCACCAGCAAATCGAACGGATCGTCAGCTCGTAACAAGGGCAGGGCGCTGTCCGCCGTATCGGCTTCGATTACGGTGAAACCCTCGCCGTTCAACGCTTCGGTCAACGTCAGCCGTATGAGGAATTCATCCTCGACAACGAGCACGCGGGGTAATCGACCTTCGATCATAACAGAAGCTCGTCAAAATTCGTTATATGTGCAACCCGCCTGTTCTCTGCACGCGGAAAGGTGATCACGTTGGCGGCGAAGCCTCTTGGCGAAATCGGTGGAGAAATAGCCTGTTAAACGTGCTAGTTTACCTAATCCCTTATCCGAGAGCCTCACCATGCGCTTGTTGGCTGCCGCCCTAATCTTTGCTCTTGCGGTGACCCCGGCGACCCCGGCGTGCGCGGCCGGAATTGCGATCGTTGTCAATTCGGGCGACGCCACGCTCAGCATGCTCGACATGGCCAGCGGTGCCGAATTGCGGCGGGTGCCGGTGTTGCGCGAGCCGCATCATTTGATGCTGAGCCCCGACGGCCGCGACCTTCTGGTCGGGGATGCCGGCGGCAACGAGATGCTGTTCCTCGATCCGCACACGGGCGCGATCCGGCGGCGGGTGCCGGTGGCCGATCCGTATCAGCTGGGGTTCAGCCCGGACGCCCGCTGGCTGGTGGTCACCGGCCTCGCGCGCAATCAGGTCGATGTGTATGACGCGGCGGCGATGACGCTCGTGCATCGCTTTCCGGCGCGCACGATGCCGAGTCACTTGGCCTACGCGCCCGATAGCAGCGTCGTTTACGTGACGTTGCAGGGTACGAACCAGTTGGCCGCCTACGATCTCCATCGTCAGGCCGAACTGTGGCGGGCCGAAGTGGGCAACACGCCGGCCGGGGTCATCTGGCACAATGGCAAGCTGTTGGTGGCGAACATGGGTTCCGATCATTTTGCGGTGGTCGATCCGGTCGATGGCCGGGTGGAGCGGCGGATTCACACGGGGCGGGGCGCGCACCAGCTGTTCCTGTCTCCGGATAAACGGACGCTGTATGTGAACAACCGCGTGGACGGGACCACGGTGGCGCTGGATGCGGCGACGCTCACGGTCACGCGCACCTATCGCGTGCCGGGGGGCCCGGACTGCATCGATTTTGCGCCGGACGGCAAGCTGTGGATCACGCAGCGGTTCATTCAAAAGGTCGCGGTGCTGGACCCGGCGACGGGGGCGATCGAGTCTTTCCCGGTCGGACGCTCGCCGCATGGGATTTTTCTCACGGCGAACGTCCGGTGATGGACCCGTTCAGCCTGGCGGCCGGCTGGATCCAGGAGAACCTCCTATTACCGGCGCTGTACGCCACGGGGCTGATGCAGTGGGAGGAGCTCGCCTATGGCTGGGCGCTGTTCGCCTGCTATGGCGCGGCGCAGGTTGCGATCACGCTCGCCATCTGCCTGCCGCTCGAGCGGTGGCGTCCAGTGGAGCGCTGGCCGGATCAGCAGGCCGTGTGGGTCGATGTTTTATACACTTTCATCTCCCGGGTCGGCGTGCTGCCGCTCGTGACGTTCGTGCTGTTTTACCAATTGCAGGTGGGGCTTACGGGCTGGCTCACCGACCATGGCTGGGTCGCGCCGACGCTGGAGCGGCTGGCGCCGGCGCTGCTGGGGCATCACGTGCTGACGTTCATGTGTTACGCCATTATCCTGGATTTTGCGGAATATTGGCGGCACCGGCTGTCGCATCGATTCGGCTGGTGGTGGGCGCTGCATTCGTTGCACCATGCGCAGCGGCAGATGACGTTTTGGTCCGATGACCGCAATCACGTGCTGGACGAGGCGATCGGCTTCGTGTGGTTCATGGGGATCGGCGTGTTGATCGGCATTCCGCCGCTGCAGTTTCCGCTGCTGGTTTTGATGCTGCGGTTCTTGGAGTCGCTAAGCCACGCGAATGCCCGGGTGTCGTTTGGCTGGTTGGGCGAGCGGCTGCTGATCTCGCCACGCTTCCACCGCTCGCACCATGGCGTATTGGCGGCGGGGCAGGGAAGTGCGAATTACGGGGCGATTTTGCCGTGGTGGGACATGCTGTTCGGCACTGCGGATTTCGACCGGGCGTTCGTGCGGACGGGCGACCCGTCGGCGGAGGAGGCGTTGGCGACCGGCACATGGAGCCAGCAACAGGCCGCCGGGTTGCGGCGGATGGCGCGGATGGCGGGATGGGTGAAACGGTCCAGCCGGCTGTTGCAGTAGCCCCAGCCGGCAAATCCTGAGATAAGCCAAACCTTGAGATAACCCAAACCTTGATATAACGATGAACCGACCGCGAGCAGGACCGATGACGCAGACCCAGAACTGGACTCCCGGCAGCTGGCGCACCTACGCGCTGCATCAGGCGCCGACCTACCCGGACGCCGCAGCGCTTGCGACGACTGAGGCGCGGCTGGCCAAATATCCGCCGCTGGTGTTTGCCGGTGAGGCGCGGCGGCTGCGGGCGTCGCTCGCTTTGGCCAGCCAGGGTCAGGCTTTCGTGCTGCAGGGCGGCGATTGTGCCGAGAGCTTTGGCGATTTCACCGCCAACGTCATCCGCGACACCTTCCGCGTCCTGCTGCAAATGGCGGTCGTGCTGACCTTCGGTGCCAGCGTGCCGGTGGTGAAGCTGGGCCGGATGGCCGGGCAGTTTGCCAAGCCGCGCAGCTCGGATACCGAGACGCAGGACGGGGTGACGCTGCCCACGTATCGCGGCGACATCATCAACGGCCCGGAATTCACCGCCGGCGCCCGCATTCCAGATCCCGCGCGGATGGAGACCGGGTATTTCCAGTCGGCCGGCACGCTCAATTTGCTCCGCGCCTTCGCCAATGGCGGGTATGCGGATTTGCATGAGGTGCATCGCTGGAACCTCGATTTCGCGGCGCGCTCGCCGTTGGCCGGGCGCTACCAAGACTTGGCCTCGCGGATCGAAGAGACGCTGGCCTTCATGGCCGCCTGCGGCATGACCAGTACCAACACGGCGCAAATCCGTGAGACGGATTTCTACACGAGCCATGAGGCACTGCTGCTGCCATACGAACAGGCATTGACCCGGATCGACAGCACCAATGGCGAGACCTACGCCTGCTCCGCCCATTTCTTGTGGATCGGCGACCGCACCCGGCAATTGGATGGCGCGCATGTCGAGTTCCTGCGCGGCGTTCGCAACCCGATCGGGCTCAAGGTCGGCCCGACCATGACGACGGATGAGTTGCGGCGGCTGATCGACCGGCTGAACCCGGCGGATGAGGCCGGGCGTCTCACGCTGATCAGCCGCATGGGCGCGGACCACGTCGCGGCCAAGCTCCCGGCGCTGGTGCGTGCGGCGCAGGGCCGCAAGGTGGTCTGGCTGTGCGACCCGATGCACGGCAACACCATCAGCACGGCGCAAAAGGTCAAAACCCGCAGCTTCGACGCCATCCTCACCGAGGTCCGCCGCTTCTTCGACGTCCAGGCCGCCGAGGGCAGTTGGGCCGGTGGCGTGCATGTGGAGATGACCGGGCAGGAGGTGACGGAGTGCGTCGGCGGCGCGCACAAGCTGACCGAGGCCGATCTGGGCGGACGCTACGAGACGTTCTGCGACCCGCGGCTCAATGCGCAGCAATCGCTGGAATTGGCCTTCTTGGTGGCCGAAGAGCTGAAGGCCAGGCGCGGACCGGCCCGGCATTTGGTGGCGGCGCAATAGCCTGAGAGTCTTACGACCCGCATCGGATCACCTGGACCGAGTACAGCGGAGAACGTTGATCATCGGACACGAAAATCGCGTCTTCCGTCACCGCTTGGGCAATAAGCAAATGGTCGAACGGATCGCGATGGTGCGCTTCTAGCCCGGCGAGGGTAGCAAGGTGGGCGGATGTAATGCCGAGCCGCTCGAAGCCGTCACGCACGATCGCCTGCTCGATCCGCCCGATTTCTGCGGTGAGCTTCCCAATTCTGATCTTAACGACGATCTCCCACAGGCTCACCACGCTGACCAGAACCTCGCTTCCCGGATCGGCGATCGCGGACCGGGCGATGGGGCCGAGCCGTGGGTCATCGGCCAGCCACCAGAGCAAGACGTGCGTATCGAGCAGAAGCTTCACCGTTCCATCGCGTCGACCATATCGTCCGGTAGCGTGTCAAAATCATCCGTCATCGTAATCTGGCCGCGCAACGCCCCCGGTTGCCGGGCCGTGCGGAGCTCGGTGGCGGGCGGGCGAAGTTCGGCGATCACGGTGTCATGCGACGTGATCAGGATCGCGGTGCCCTGACGCGCCTGGCGGAGATAATGAGTGAGATTGTTGCGCAGCTCTCGCACGCCGACCTTGGTGGCGCCCACCTTCGTATCCTGCACGCTACCCATGGCGGCACCGGAGTTGTGTAATTATAAAGTGGACACAATTTACTTCAATGTCAACACGCGCGTATGCCGCAGCCTGTGTAGCCCCCGGCCCGAAATACTGAGATAACCGCGGCACCATGGAACAGCCCCTCACCGCGGACATCGCCCACCGCACGGACGCGTATTTCACCCGCACCCGTGAGATCGTGGCGCGGTTCGGGGATAAGACGGTCACCTATGCCGTGTTCCTCCGCCGCCCCGTCATTTCCGCGCCCCGGCTGATGCTGGAGTGGCTGCAGGACGTGGCCGCCGAGCGGCAGGCGCATTTCAGCTTCGATTTGGCGTTTCCCGAGGGGCATTGGGTCGGTGCCGGGGAGCCCATCGTTTATATTACCGGCAGCTTTCATGCGCTGGCAGATTGCGAGACGTTGTTTTTGCAAAAGCTTGGGGCGGCGTGCGTGGCGGCGCATAATGCGTATCAGATGTGCTCCGTCCTGCCGGAGGTCGCGTTCATCGCCATGGAAGCGCGGCACTGCGCCGGGGCGGAGATGCAGCTGATGATGGGCTATGCCGCGAGCGTGGGTGGTAAGGCGGCGCAGGCGGAGGGAGCCCGCGGCTTCGTCGGCAGCTCGGCCGATCTCACGGCGCCGTTTTTCGGCACGGCACGCGGTCTGGGCACCATGCCGCACGCGCTGATCGGCTATGCCGGGTCCACGCTGCGGGCGGCGGAGATGTTCCGGGAGACCTGCCCCGGTGACGCGTTGACGGTGCTCACGGATTTTTTCGGGCGGGAGATCACCGATGGGCTGGAGGTCTGCCGGCATTTCCCGGACCTGGCGGCCGCCGGGCAGCTTTCGGTGCGGCTCGACACCCATGGGGGGCGCTATATGGAAGGCCTGGACCCGCAGGAGAGCTACGCCGTGCTGGAACGCCGGGCCCCCGGGGCCATCCGGCATTACCGCAGCGATAGCGAGCTGCGGCATTTGGTCGGCACCGGCGTGTCGGCGGCGGCGATCTGGCGGATGCGGGAGACGCTGGACGAGGCGGGGTTCCCGCTGGTGCGGATCGTGGTGAGCTCGGGCTTCGGCGTCGAGAAATGCCGGGTCATGGCCGATACGCGGGCGCCGATCGACGTCGTCGGCACCGGTTCTTTCATCCCGACCGATTGGCATGAGACGTATGCGACCGCAGATATCGTGGATTATGACGGCGAGGCGCGGGTGAAGGTCGGACGCGAATTCCTACTCCGCGCCAGCCAGGCCCGGTCCATAGGATGATCTCTATGTATTTTTCGTCATTACGAGCCCCGCTTGGGGCGCGGCAATCCACGGGCGACAATCCGGCATTCGGCGACATGGGTCTGTCCGCCGGGGATCGTCCGCGGCGCCCCTGGATCGCCTCGGCCAAGCGGCCTCGCAACGACGAGGTTCGGGCATGAAACTCGCCCTCGCCCAGATCGAGACCTTCGTCGGTAACGTGGACGCCAACGTCGCCCGCATCCGGGCCGCGCGGGCGGAAGCGGCGGCGATGGGGGCCACCGTGGTGGTCACCCCCGAATTCAGCGTCGGCGGCTATCCGCCCGAGGACCTTGTGCGCAAGCCCGCCTTCGTCGAACGGTGCGAGCAGGCGATTGCCGGGCTGGCACAGGACACCGCCGATGGCGGCCCGGCGCTCATCGTCGGCGGCCCGTGGCGGGAGGGCACCATGCTGTATAACGCCGCCTATGTCCTGGATAACGGCCGCATCCTCGCCCGGCGCGCCAAGCACGAGCTGCCGAATTACGGCGTGTTCGATGAAAAACGCGTGTTCGACGCCGGGCCGTGTCCCGGGCCGGTCATGCTGCGCGGCGTGAAAATCGGCCTTATGGTGTGCGAAGATTTCTGGCTACCCACCGTGTCCGAAACGCTGGCCGAAACCGGGGCCGAGCTGTTGCTGAGCATCAACGGCTCCCCGTTCGAGGACGGCAAGCAGGCGCGGCGGGTGGCGCTGGGCGTGGCCCGGGTGGTGGAAACCGGGCTGCCGTTCGTGTTCCTGGGCCAGGTCTGCGGCCAGGATGAGCTGGTGTTCGACGGTGCCAGCTTCGTGTTGAACCGGGACCGGACCCTGGCGGTGCAGATGCCGTTCTTCGAGGAGCGCATCACCCTCACGGAATGGGATCGCGACGGCGAGCATCTGGTGTGCGCGCCGCAACCGCTGCCGCCCGAGCCGGATCGCCTCGACCTGATCTACCGTTGCATGGTCCTCGGTCTCAAGGACTACGTGAACAAGAACCGCTTTCCCGGCGTGTTGCTGGGGCTTTCGGGCGGGATCGATAGCGCGCTCTCGGCGGCCGTGGCGGTCGATGCGCTGGGTGCCGCCCGGGTGCGCGCCGTGATGCTGCCCAGCCCCTACACCGGGCCGGATAGCCTGGAGGACGCGGCAACCTGCGCCCGGCTGCTCGGGATACGGTGCGACACCGTGCCCATTACCCCGGCGATCGACGCGCTAGGCGAAAGCCTGGCGCCGCTGTTCGTGGGGCGGCAGGCCGACACGACCGAGGAAAACATCCAGTCCCGCACGCGCGGCATGCTGCTGATGGCGATGAGCAACAAATTCGGCGACATGGTGCTGACCACGGGGAACAAGAGCGAGATGTCGGTGGGTTATGCGACGCTGTATGGCGATATGTGCGGCGGGTATTCGGTGCTGAAGGATGTGTATAAAACGACCGTGTTCGCGCTGTGCCGCTGGCGCAACGCGCACCATCCGGCGGGCCTGGGCCCGGTCGGTCCCGTGATGCCGGAGCGCGTGATCACCAAGCCGCCCTCGGCCGAGCTGAAACCAGACCAGACCGATCAGGACAGTTTGCCGCCATACGAAGACCTCGATGCGATCCTGCAGGGGCTGGTGGAGGGCGAGCAATCGGTCGATGCGCTGGTCGCCGCGGGCCATGACCGGGCCACGGTGTTGCGGGTGTGGCGCATGCTGGACCGCGCCGAATACAAGCGGCGTCAGGCACCCCCCGGTGTGAAGCTGACGCCGCGCGCGTTCGGCCGCGACCGGCGCTATCCGATCACCAACGGCTACACCGGGCTCGTGGCATGAGCGAGGGGTTGCGGGTCCGCATCCTCGACCTGTCGGGCGGGGCGGAGGACAATATCACCGAGGAAATCCGCGGCTTTCTGGGGATCGAGCACGCCAATCTGTTTGCCCGCCGCTATGTGCGGGACAGCGTCGAGCGATGCCGGGCGCAGGGTATGACCCCGCAGGCGATCCTCGATGCCTGGTTCGCCTATGGCGAGGACGCAGAGGTGCTGGATGGCGGGGATGCCGCGTGGAAGAGCGCCACCGAGCTGCATGATTTTGCCGCCCGCCGCGCGCCGATGGCGGACCGGGACTGGCGAACGATCGACCCCCGGCTGCAGATCCCGGACGAGGACGAGGCATGAAGCTCCGCTTCGCGCCGAGCCCCACGGGCTTGCTGCATGTCGGCAATGCGCGGGTGGCGCTGGCGAATTACCTACTGGCCCGGCGGCATGGCGGCCATTTCCTGCTGCGGATCGACGACACGGATACGGAGCGCGGCAAGCCCGAATATGAGGACGCGATCCGGCATGATCTGCGCTGGCTCGGCCTGCACTGGGACGAGGAGTTCCGGCAATCGGACCGTTTGGCGCAGTACGAGGCGGCCGCGGACAGACTGAAGGCCAGCGGCCGGTTATACCCCTGCTTCGAGAGCGAGGAGGAGCTGGCGGCCAAGCGGGAGATGCGCACCAAGCGCCACCAGCCGCCGCTCTACGACCGCGCCATGCTGAAATTGACCGCCGAGCAGCGCGCCAAGGCCGAGGCCGGGGGCAAGAATCCGCATTGGCGCTTCCTGCTGAGCGGCTACCCGGCGGAGTGGGGGGACATGGTCCTGGGCCCCCGCACGGTCAAACTCTCCGCCGTCTCGGACCCGGTGCTGATCCGGGAGGACGGCACGCCGCTCTATACCTTTACCTCTGTGGTGGACGATTTGCTCACTGGCATCACCCACGTGGTGCGGGGTGAGGATCATGTGACCAATACCGGCATCCAGATCGACATCTACGCCGCACTCGGCGGGCGTCCGCGGGATTTGCGGTTCGCGCATCTCCCGCTGCTGGTGGATCAGGACGGCGGCAAGCTCAGCAAGCGGATCGGCGGATTGAGCCTCCGCAGCCTGCGGGGTGACGGGGTCGAGCCGGCGGCGTTGACCGGCTATCTGGCCCGGCTCGGGTCGTCCGACGACCCGGTGGCGCTGCCGCCCGACGCGCTGGCGCCGACCTATGATTTGAGCCATGTCAGCCACTCCAGCGCCCGGTTCGATGGACGCCAGTTGCTGGCGCTGAACCGGCGTGTGCTGCACAGCCTGCCGTTCGAGGCGGTGCAGGAGCGCCTGCCGCCGGGGGCCACGCAGTCGTTTTGGCTGGCGATCCGCGGGAACCTCGATCTGCTGAATGAGGCGCGTGGCTGGTGGGACGTGGTGGCCGGCAGCATCGTGCCGCCCGTGATCGAGGGCGAGGGGGAGTTCCTGCGTGAGGCGCTGGCGCTGCTGCCAGCCGAACCTTGGAACGACGAGGTCTGGCCGAGCTGGACCGCGGCGCTGCGGACCGCCACCGGGCGCAAGGGCAAATCCCTGTTCCTCCCGCTCCGCCTGGCGCTCACGGGTGAGGATCATGGGCCGGAGCTGCGCGACCTGCTGCCGCTGATCGGCCGGGAGCGGGCCGCCTATCGCCTCCATCTGGCCGCTGCGTGATGGATTCGGCCGGCACGCTGTTGCACTTGCTGACCTGGCTGTCGCCTGCCTTCCCGACCGGCGGATACGCCTATAGCCACGGGCTGGAATGGGCGGTGGAGGCCGGTGATATCCGGGACGAGGCGAGCGCGCTGGGATGGATTTCCGGCGTCCTGGTGCAGGGGGCCGGGCGCACCGATGCCGTGTTGCTGCGCCATGCCCATCGCGGAATCGATGTCGTGGCACTGGCGACCGCCACGTCGCCGTCGTCCGAACGCCGGATGGAGACGTTGGGGCAGGGCGGGGCGTTCGCGATCGCCGCCCAGGTTTGGGATGGACCGGACCCGGTGCCCGTGCCGTATCCCGTGGCTGTCGCGTCACTCGCCCGGGCGCAGGGTGTGCCGGAGGATGCGGCGACGCTCGGGCTGTTGCACGCGATGGCCGCGACGCTGGTCAGTGCCGCGGTGCGCCTGGTGCCGCTCGGTCAGACCGCGGGCCTGCGCATCATGCGGGCGCTGGAGCCGGCGCTGCTGACACTGATGGCCGGCACGCGCGGGGTGGGGCTGGACGATCTCGGTGGCGCATGTTTTCGCTCCGACATCGCGTCCATGCGGCATGAAACCCAGCATACCAGGCTGTTCCGCTCATGAACTCTCCGAACGGACCTCTCCGCGTGGGCGTCGGCGGGCCGGTTGGCACCGGTAAGACGGCGCTGATGGACGCGCTGTGCCGGGCATTTTCGCCGCGCTATGACATCGCGGCGATCACCAACGACATCTATACCAAGGAGGATGCCGAATTTCTGACGCGCGCCGGGTCGTTGACGCCGGACCGGATCTTGGGGATCGAAACCGGCGGCTGCCCGCATACCGCGATCCGTGAGGACGCCAGCATCAACCTGGCCGGCATCGCCGAAATGCGGCGGCGGTTTCCCGGGCTGGACGTGATCCTGATCGAGAGCGGCGGCGATAATTTGGCGGCGACGTTCAGCCCGGAGCTGGCGGATATTACGATCTATGTGATCGATGTCTCAGCCGGAGACAAAATTCCTAGGAAGGGCGGGCCGGGCATCACCCGCAGCGATATGCTGGTGATCAACAAGATCGACCTGGCCCCCTATGTCGGCGCGAGCCTCGAGGTGATGGACCGGGACAGCAAGCGGATGCGCGGCGACCGTCCGTATGTGTTCGCCAACATCCGCGCCGGGCAGGGCGTGGCGGAGATCGCGGCCTTCATCGTGCGGGCCGGCGGACTTCAGGCCTGAGATGCCCGTCATTGCGAGCCCGCTGGGGCGAAGCAATCCAGGGGCCGCCCGAGCCGGCTCTGGCAGCGTGCACGGTTCGGGACAGGCTCTTTTGCTCCTGGATCGCTTCGGCCAAGCGGCCTCGCAATGACGAGGCTTTTCGCTCGGTCAGTGACTCACAATCTCTCCGGCCTGATCACCAGCGCGATCCCACCCAATATGGCCGCCGAACACACCACCAGCCGCGGCGTGAGCGGCTCCCCCAGCAGCGCTACCCCGCCGAACGCCGCCAGCACCGGCACCGAAAGCTGCACGGTGGCCGCCTGGGTGGCGCCCAAACCCCGCAACGCCGCATACCACACGGCGTAGCCGAGCCCGGACGCGACTGCCCCGGACAAGACGGCATAGAGCGCGCCGGCCGCGTCCACATCCCGCGCCGTCAGCGCCGCCAGGGCCGCCGCGAACGGCACCGCACGGAGAAAATTGCCCGCCGTCGCCGCCGTGGGATCCCCCGGCGCCCGTCCGCGCACGGAATACACGCCCCAGGCCACGCCCGCCGCCAGCATCAGCGCCGCATGCACCGGCGACGGCGCCGCCAAGCCCGGCAGCAGCAACAGCACCAGCCCCAGCACCGCCAGTGCGATACCAGCCAGCTTCACGCCCCCCGGACGCTCACCCCGCAACACCGCATAGCCGATCATGCTGACCTGCACGGCACCAAACAACAGCAGCGCGCCGACCGCCGCGGGCAGGGCGACGTAGGCGAACGAGAACGCCGCCGCATACACGAACAGCGCCGCGCCTGAGCCCCAGCTGCCGCCCACCACGCGCCCGCTGAGGCGCAAGATCAGCCACAGCGTCAACGCCCCGGCGGCCACGCGGATGCCGGTAAAGCTGCCCGCGTCGATCGCCGTGCTGCGCAGCGCCAGGCGGCACAGCAAGGAGTTGCCGGCAAAGGCGAGCATGGCGGCGGTAACGAGGACGTTCTGGCGCATGCGTCCCTTCCTGCGACAGTTCGCAGCAGAGTGCCAGCCCAGCCCGGAAAAAGCAGGTGTGCGCCCCCCCACAAGCTCGTAGGGTGGGCTTCAGCCCACCAAACATCGTTTTCCGCCAAAAGCGATGCCCAAACCTCAACCAAAACCCTTGACCTAACCCTCCAGAATATGTTCCTATCACCCTCACATGCAATCCACCCCCACCCCTCCCCAATCACCGCCCTCATCGCCCGAAGAGGATGACGCCTACTACCGCGCCGTCCTCCACGACCTCATCGACCGCGGCGCAGACATCGCCCGTCAACTCCACGAACGCGCCGCCAAACACCCCGAATCCGACCTCTCGATCCCCTTCGACCGCATCGCCCGCACCATCCGCCGCACCATCGCCCTCGCCCGCCACATCGCCACCAACCCACCCAAAACCGCACGCGCCGCCGTCGAACGCACCCTAGCCCGCGAGAAGATAATCCGCGGCGTGGAAGACGCCATCGAAGCCAAGCGCGGCCCCGCCACCGACACCGGAATCCTCTACAACGAACTACACGAACGCCTCGATGACGCCGATTTCGAGCGCGACCTCCGCACCCGCCCCATCGACGACATCATCGAAGAACTCGCCCGCGACCTCGGCGTCGCCTACCAATCCCGCGCCTACATCTGGAAGCGCCGCACCCCCGCCGACATCGCCACCCTCCGCGCCCGCGCCGCCCAGGGTGCGAACGGAATGACCGCGAACGGAACACCTCCCGAACCGCAAAACTCAAATAGGATGAGCTTCAGCCCACCACAACAACGAAACAAACGATGGGCCAAAGCACCGTAGAGCTTGTGAATGAATAGGATTCGGCAACAACTCCGTCATTGCGAGGCTGCTTGGCCGAAGCAATCCAGGGGCGACAAGAGCAATCCCTGACGGAATGGCCCCGAAACTGGCTTTCGCTGCCCTGGATTGCTTCGCCCAAGCGGGCTCGCAATGACGAGTGACTTGCGATTCGATTATTTCACAAGCTCGTAGGATGGGTGAAACCCATCGCTTTCCGGCAAAAGCGATGGGTCTCACCTATCCGGCGGCGTGGAGGTCGACAGGTTCAGCAGAAAAGCACGGCCGCCACGAGCAGCGTGACGGCGGCACTCCTGCGCTCTACTGCAATGCGCCCCACCGCCGGAACGCCACCACGGCCCATACACCCTCCACCACACCGAACGGCCAAGCGCCCTGCAGAAACCCATAGGCCGACCCCAACACGCATGATCCGGCAAAGCCCAGCACCCAGCCACGCCCGCGCCGTTCCATTGCGTAGCAGACCAGCATGGCGGTCACAGCGATCAGGCCGAAAATCGTCAGCCCATCCATGACCCGGCGCGCCCTTTGTGGCATAGCATCCGTCATGCCCTACCGCCCCAGCACCGCCCACGCCAGCCTTGGTTCCGCGTTCTTCGATATTGTCGAACCCGCGCGCTTCCCCTCACTCACGCTCCGCTACCGCAACCAGGGCTGGGCGGAGCGGGTGGGGCTGGGGGCGCTGACGGACGCGGAATGGATGCTGCATTTTGGTGGCTTCACCCCCCTGCCGGGCAGTTTTCCGGAGCCGCTGGCGCTGCGCTACCACGGTCACCAATTCCGCCATTACAACCCGGATTTGGGCGACGGACGCGGCTTCCTGTTCGCCCAGCTGCTCGATCGGGACGGGCGGTTGCTGGATTTCGGCACCAAGGGCAGCGGGCGCACTCCCTGGTCCCGCGGCGGTGATGGCAAGCTGACGTTGAAGGGCGGCGTGCGCGAGGTGCTGGCGACCGAGATGCTGGACGCGCTCGGGGTTACCACCAGCCAGTCGTTCAGCCTGATCGAAACCGGCGAGGCGTTGCACCGCGGGGATGAACCGTCGCCGACGCGGAGTGCCGTGCTGGTGCGCCTGAGCCACGGCCACGTCCGGATCGGCAGCTTCCAACGCTTCGCCTATTTGGAGGAGCCGGAAAATATCGCCCGGCTGCTGGAGCACAGCATCAAGTATTACGTGCCTGTGTCGGGTGACGACCGGGCGGCGGCGTTCCTCGGGCAAGTGGTGCAGAATGTTGCTAGGCTCGGCGCGCAATGGATGGCGGCCGGGTTTGTGCACGGCGTTTTGAACACCGATAACATCAACATTACCGGTGAGAGCTTCGATTATGGGCCGTGGCGGTTTTTACCGGCTTATGACCTGGATCACACGGCGGCTTATTTTGACCACACCGGCCTTTACGCCTATGGCCGGCAGGCGGAGGCGCTGTTGTGGAATTTGTGGCGGCTGGCGGAATGCCTGGTGCCGCTGTCGTCGGCCAAGGCGCTGGAGGCCGCGCTGGCCGGGTTCTCGCCCGCGTTCCATGCGGCGCTGGACGCCGCGGTGCTGCGTCGGCTCGGCCTGAAATCCCGCGGTCCGGACGCGGACCAGGCGCTGGCCGCCGGGTGGTGGGAGTGGCTGGCCACGAGCCAAACCACGTTCGAGGCGGCGTTCTTCCGCTGCTGGCGCGGCCAGGTCCCCGCCGACGCAGCCTATGACGGCGCGCGTGCGGCGCTAGAGGGCGCGGAGCCCATGGGCCAGCCGCATCCCTATTTCGAGGGCGCGCCCTGCACCATGCTGATCGATGAGGTGGAGGCGATTTGGGCCCCGATCGCGGCGTCCGACGATTGGTCGTTGTTTCACCAAAAGATCGCGCAGATCGCGGTGATGCGGGACGCTTATCTGTCGGGTTAAACCGCCGGGTTACGCCTGCGCCAAACCGGCGTAAATCTCCCCTGACCGCGCCCGGGCCCGCCAGGGGCGGCGGAGATGCAGCGGTATTTGATACCGGCTGGCGTGCAGGTCGATCGTGTGCAGCACCATGCCGGACCGCCCGGGAAGGCAGGTGCCGATTACGTCGCCATCCGGGCCGAACATCTGACTGGGCAGCGTCGCACTGCACGAGGCCGGTGTCGCCAAACTCAGCCACGTGCAATTCGTCGCGGCGTGGGCATGGGCCATAAGGCCGTGGGCCGGGTCGGCGGAATAGCAGGAGAGCAGCATGGCGTGCACCTCCATCGCCTCGTATTCGGCGAACAGCACGGGGAACGCGGCCTCGATACACACTGCCAGGCCGAACCGGATACCGGCGACATCGAACACGACCGGCATGGTGCCCGGCGTGTACCAATACGTCGTCTCGGCATTGGAACACATCCGCTTGTTATAGCGGTGCACCACCACGCCCTCGTTCGAAATGACATACAGGCTGTTCTGTGGCCGGTGCGGGGCATCGAGGCGGTGGTTGCAGCCGAGCACGACCCAGAGCCGCAACCGGGTTGCCAAACGTTGGATGGCCAACAGCTCCCGGTCGATCGCCCGCCAATCGACGGTGTGCCAGTCCCGGATTTGGAAATCGGCGTAGCCGGACAGCGCAGCCTCAGGAAAATGGGCGAGCCCAGCCCCGGCGCCGGCGGCCTGGTGCATCAGGGCGCGGATATGCGCGCCGTTGGCCGCTACGTCCGCGGTAATATCGCTTTGAACGGTCGCGGTTGTAACCATGTTTGAACACTATACCCCAAAACCGTAACAATACAGTCTTGAGATGTAACGTTGTGTTGCGGGGCCCTATTCAGGTCTTGGTGAACCGCATGGCAAAGAATCCGTCCATGCCGCCGCTTTCGGGCCACAACCCGGGATGGGTGCGGAGCTGCCCGTCTTCTGTGCGCGCCTCCGGCAGCATCGCCAGTTCGTCCCGGGTGAACGGCGCCGGCCGTAGGCCTGGCACGCGGGCCGCCGCCTCCTCCGGTTGCAACGAGCACACCGCATAGATCAGCCGCCCCCCCGAGCGCAGCATGGCGGCGGCGGCGGCGAGCAGCCGGACCTGCCCCTCCGCCAGCTCCGTCACGTCGCGCGGGCGCTTTAGCCGCATGACGTCCGGGTGCCGGCGGATGGTGCCCGTGGCGGTGCAGGGCGCGTCCAGCAGCACCGCATCCAGCTTTCGCGGCGGGACCCAGCTCAGCGCATCCGCCTGAATGATCTCGGCCGGAAGTCGCAGCCGGGCCAGGTTCTCATGCAGCCGGCGAAGGCGATGCGCATCACGCTCCACGGCATAGACGGTGGCGCCGGTCATCGCGAGCTGCGCCGTTTTTCCGCCGGGTGCGGCGCATAAATCGGCCACCGCCTCACCCGGCTGGGTGGCCAAAAGCCGTGCGGGGAGGGCGGCGGCGGCGTCCTGCACCCAAAACGCGCCCTCCTCGAAGCCCGGGAGCGTCTGCACGCGCGTGCCGGGCGGCAGCCGGACCGAACCGGTCGGCAGGCGATCCCCATCCAGCACGGCACCCGGCCGGAGCGTAAGGTCGAGCGGCGCCTCGTTCATATGGGCCGTGGCGATCGCCCGCGCGTCCGACCCCCAACTGGCCCACAGCCATGCCGGCGTATCGAGCCGCGGGCTGTCCAGCCCTTCCAGCCCCGCCGGTCCCGCCGCCGCGACCCGGCGCAACACGGCATTCACGAGCCCCGCAAACGGCGTGAGCCGCCGGGCCCGGGCCAGCGCCACCGCGGACGCCACCGCGGCATGGGCCGGCGTGTCCAATAGCAGCAGCCCGGCCGCACCGATGCGCAGGATATGCCGCACCCCGTCCGGCGGCGCCCGGGTCAAGAACGGCTCCAGCACCGCATCCAGCGTGCCGAGCCGGCGCAGCACGGTGGCCGCCAGACGGTGGGCGCTGGCGCGGTCCCGCGGCTCCCCCTGCGCACCGTCCAGCGCCTCATCGAGCGGCCGGCGGCGCTCCAGCACGGCGTGCAGCAGGTCGAAGGCGATTTCGCGGTCATTCATGGGTGGGGCTCATGCGGCGGTTCATGGCTTGGTTTGCGGTGACGTGCTAGGCCCCGGGCCGATGACGGTCATTTCCCATATCCCGGCCCAGCGCGAGCGGGGGATCGCATGGCTCCTGGCCTGGCCGCGTGTGGCGCTGACGCTGCTGTGCTTGCTGATGTGGCTGCCGGGGTTCTTCACGCTGCCGCCGGGTGACCGGGATGAAAGCCGGTTTGCGCAGGCGACGCATCAGATGCTGGAGACCGGGGATTTCGTCCGGATCCTCAACGGGACCGAGGCGCGGAATCGCAAGCCGATCGGCATCCATTGGCTGCAGCTGCCGTTCGTGGCGGCCGCAGAGGCGCTGGGACTCGCCCAGGAAAATCCCATCTGGCCGTACCGCATCCCGTCGGCGCTGGGCGGGCTGCTGGCGGTTCTAATGACGTTCGAGGCCGGACAAACGCTGTTCGACCGGCGCACCGGTGCGCTGGCGGCGGCGATGCTGGCGGCGTGCGTGGCGCTGACGGTCGAGGTGCATATCGCCAAGACCGATGCGGCGTTGCTGGGCGTGACCACGGCGGCCATGGCTGCCCTGGCGCGGGCGTATGTGGGCGAGATCGGGGCGCGGGGGGCGGCGGTGTTCTGGCTGGCGATCGGCGCGGGCATACTGCTCAAGGGCCCGATCACGCCGATGGTCGCGGGCCTGACGGCGGGCGCGCTGTGCATCGCGGACCGGCGGGTGGGATGGCTGCGCGGATTGCGGGCGGGGTGGGGCGTGCCGCTCATGCTGGCGGTGGTACTACCCTGGTTCGTGGCCATCGGTGTGGCGACGCATGGGCGGTTTTTCGCCGAGGCCGTCGGCGGCGATTTGGCGCGGAAGCTGTCGTCCGGCGACGATGCGCATGGCGGGTGGCCGGGTCTCCATCTGCTATTGGCGCCGGTGCTGCTGTTTCCGGCGAGTGCAGCCTTACCGGGTGCGGCGCTGTTCGCCTGGCGCGCGCGCGCCTCGCCCTCCGTGCGGTTCGTGCTGGCCTGGGTGGGTCCCGCCTGGATCGTGTTCGAGGCAGCGCCGACCAAGCTGCCGCACTATACCCTCCCGCTATACCCGGCGCTGTGCCTGCTGGCGGCGTGCGGAGTGGGCGTGGTTTGGACGCGGGCGGTGCGGTGGGGCGGGGCCGGATTGGCAGGCGTGGCCGCGGCTGGTTTCGCCGTGGCCGCCGCGGGGGGGCCGATGCTGCTGGGCGGGGCGCCGTTCATACCGGGGTTGGTGGCGGCGTCGGTGGTGGGAATTGTGGCCGTGCGGCGGGTCGCACTGGCACCGCTGGTGGCACCGCTGTTGTATGCAGCGGTGCTGGGGATTGAACTACCGCGGCTCAGCGCTCTATGGCTCGCCCCTCGAATCGTGGCGGCGCTCCCGCCGGGCACAGCGTTGGGGTCGGTTGGGTTTTCCGAGCCGAGTCTGATGTTCCTGGCTGGCACGGGCACGCAATGGTTGAGGGCGGCCGACGGGGCTCGTGCGCTCGCCGATGGAACGGTGGGTGCGCTCGTGGTGGGCGACCGGGATATGGGCCCGTTTGAATCGGCGGCTGCGGCGCTGGGAATGACACCCCGCGTGATGGCCGTGGTCCCGGGCTTTAATATCTCGCGCGGACGGTTTGTGGTGCTTACGCTCCTGGAACGCTGAGCTGTTCGGCTTCTCGTAGGCTGCGCAGGATGGCACGATCGACCCGGCTGGCAGTGTGATTGGCGTAATCGGCCCCGACCTCGGCTCCCGCGCCATATTCTTCCACGAACACCCGTCCGCCGACGACGACGACGAGTGCCGGGTTGCGGGAGGCGCGGCGGGCGCCCTCGATCGTGGCCCCGAACCGTGCGAGCCGGTCCTCCCGGCGGAATGCGGTGCTGAGCGACAAATCCAGCACGTCGAACCAGGTGGCGGCCAGCAGATCCTGCAGCGCCTGGTCATCTGCGGGAGTCGCATCATGCGGTGCCCAGCCGGCCCGCCACAGCACGTCCGAGTCGAGTGCCGCACCCAGCTGATGGAGCTCTCCAGGCTCGGGCGCGATCAAGACCACGGGCGGCGGTAGGGTGGGGAGGGCCGCCAGCACGCCTGGATCCAGCGCCCGGACGGCAGTCTGTAGGCGGCAGAGGCCCAGTGTGACGTCGAACTCGCTGCAGAGATCGTCGTTCCAAAGATCGCCCAAGCGCCGGGCGGCGGGCTCAAATAGGGGGGCATAGAGCGGTAGAGGCCCCTGGCCGTCCTGGAGTTCGCGGATGAGCGCGAGTGCGGCCGCCGGGTCCTGGGCGATCAGCAAGTCCGCCAGTTCGTTTGCGCGGTGATGCGGGGCGTCGCCCCGCTGCGCCTGGCCCAGGTGCTGCACGAGTTCCGGGATTACGGAGGTAAGCATCACGCTGCGTAGGATCTCGGTCACCCGACCCGGCAGCGGCTGGGTTGCGTGCCAGTTGGACCGGGGTGCCGACGGGGCGGGGACCAAGGTGACCAGCAGTTTCGGGGCGGCGGCCGGGCGTTCGCGCAGGCCCTCCACCACGGCACGCGGCGGTTCGAGCGCATCCGACCCGGTCAGGTCGCGTCCCGCGAGCCGCATAGACCAGTTGCCGAATGAGCGTGCCGGTGCGGTCTGGTCCGCCAAAATTTCGATTTCGGTGTGACGCGAGTCGCGTTGAATCGAATGCATGATCCGGGCGACGCTGTCGGGCGGACCCTCCAGCCACTGGAAGAACCGGTCATTGTCACATAGCATAAGGCCGGTAATGGATTCCCGGCGGTTACGCGTTTGCGACCGGTCCACCAGGGATTGCAGCTCAGGAACACCCAGCGCGTTGACCGCACGGCTGCGATAGACGACGCGGGATAGTAGGGGCATCCCTGCCCCTCTCGGACCGCCTAAAGCCGAGGATTGCGCCTCAGACATCTCGCCACTCCACCCTGGACCGCCGGAGCCCCCGGCGAGGTTATTTTTTATTTTTCATCGACACGCACGACCGGCACAACCGGACCGCGAGACGATGTGCCGCACTCCGCGTTATTACTGTGCGCATCGATGGCGGCACGTCAAGAACTCTTCGCGGCGGTGGGCGACCGCAGCGGAGCGGGTGCCGATCGCAGCCGGACCCGCCCGGCTGGGAGTTGGTAACGATCTCTTCATATCTCTGAGGTATCTTTGCCGGCGCAACAGAGAACACGGCCATTCACCGTCCTTCATATCCCTTGGCGTCCTGCGCCACATTGCGCTGGCTTACCGACGCCGGATCCCGGGTTCCAGCGGAACTGCGTAGCTTTTTGATGGGGGAGCTGTTCACTTCGCCGACCATCCTCGTTCTCGGGCTGATGAACGGCCTGATGCTGAACGGCATCGCCTTCTGGCTGACGCGAGACCTGGTTTTCCTATTATTCATGTGCTTGGACATGACCTTAGTGAGCGTGCGCATGAAGCTCGTGCGCCGGACGGCCCAGTCGGTCGCGGCAGGCGGACCGTCGGACACGGATGCCTATCTTTTCAGCACCATCGCTTTCGCGACCCTACAGCGTACGTTCGCCTGCACTGCCATGGCCACGGGCCACCAAACGCTCCAGGTTCTCGCGATGTCCACCATCATGGGCATCCTCGGACCTCTGTGCGCGCGGCTGTTTTCGGTGCCACGGTTTTCTTGTTTGACCATGGTATGCTGTGTGGCCCCGAGGCTGGCGGGTGCGATCGGCACGGGCGATCCATGGCTCTGGGCGCTCGTGTTCCAGCTGCCGCTCTATCTTCTGGCCAACTGGCGGATCCTGGCCCGTTTCCTCGCGGTCACAATCGGCAGCCTGCAGGCCGAACTTGCCAGTCAACAGCGGGCCCGGCATGACCCGCTCACCGGATTGTTGAACCGCACGGGCCTTTCCGACCACTTCGTGGCGGAGGGATTGATCGAAACCAGTCGGCCCACACCGCTCAACCCGTCTACCACCACCGTGTTCTTCCTCGACCTAGACGGCTTTAAGCAGGTGAACGACACCCAGGGACACCAGACCGGTGACGCGGTCCTGAAGGAGGTCGCGGCGCGGTTGCGCGCTAGCACCCGCATGTTCGATTGGATCGCGCGGCTGGGCGGTGACGAGTTCATCGTGGTGGCACATGGATTGACCCCGCTCGAAAGTGCCGCCTTTGCCCGTGGGATGCTGGCCCGGATCTCTGAAAATCCCTTCACATTGTCGGATGGATCACAGGTGCGGGTCGGCGTAAGCCTCGGCTATGCGTGCGCCCCAGAAGACGGAACGGGACAGGACGACCTGAACCCAAGGCGGATATCGCGCTCTATGCCGCTAAGGCTGCCGGCAAAGGCGTCTGCCGCCGCTTTGTCGCCCCTTCATCACCGGCATCGCTCGACTTGGGCGGGTCCCCGCCGTTGTTGGCCATGAGGGGGTTCTCATAGGGCCATCGATGACAATGCGGCCAATTTCGTTATCCGGTGATGAACGGATCGGTCAGCCGGCGGCGTTCATCCAGCGCGAACCGGTCGGTCATCCCGGCAATATAATCCGCCACCACGCCCGCCGCGCGGCGCTCATCGCCCTCCCCGGCCTGCGCGCGCCAGCCATCCGGCAGCAGGCTGGTGTCCCGGTGCAGCAGCGTGAAAAGCTCCTCCGTCACGCGCCGCGATTTGCTCGTCATACGGTTCACCCGCCAGTGCCGATACATGCGGGCGAACAGGAAATCCTTGATGGCGTGGTTGGCGTCCGCCATCGCCGGGCTGAAGGCAATCACCGGCGTCTTGGACCGGCGCACCGCCTGTGCGTCCAGCGGTGCCAGCTTCGCCAGCCGGCGCTCACTTTCTTGAATAAGGTCCGTCACGAACGCGTTGATGACCCGGCGGATCGTCTCGTGCCGCAACCGCGGCGGCGGCACATCGAGGCTCGCACGCCGGGCCGCCCGCAGTGCATCGCCCACCACCGGCAGATGCGCGATGTCATCCGGCCCAAACAGCGTGGCGCGCATTCCGTCATCGAGGTCATGGCTATGATAGGCGATATCATCCGACATCGCCGCCACCTGCGCCTCCGCCCCGGCATGGGTCCCGAGTTCGAGCGGATGCCGCCTGGTGTACTCTTCGATATATGGGGGCGGATGGCGCAACGGACCGTTATGTTTGGCGAGGCCCTCGAGCGTTTCCCACGTGAGGTTCAGCCCATCGAACGCCGCATACCGGCTCTCAAGCTTCGTCACGATTCGCAGCGATTGGGCGTTGTGATCGAACCCGCCATACGGCTTCATGCACACGTTCAGCCCTTCCTCCCCGGCATGGCCGAAGGGCGGGTGGCCGAGGTCATGCGCCAGCGCCAGCGCCTCCGTCAGATCCTCATCGAGCCGGAGGCTCCGCGCGATCGAGCGGGCGATCTGCGCCACCTCGATGCTATGGGTAAGCCGCGTGCGGTAGTAATCGCCCTCGTGATTAACGAACACTTGGGTCTTGTATTGCAGCTTGCGGAACGCGGAGCTGTGGATGATGCGGTCGCGGTCCCGCTGCCACGGACTGCGGCCCGGCGCTTCCGGCTCGGGATGGAGGCGGCCGCGGGAGGTTTCCGGCCGGACGGCGTAAGCGGCATGCATGGACCATGATAGCACGCGCCCTTCAATTACCCAGGCCGACGCGCTATGTTAAATCTATGAATGCATTCTCGATCTCTGACCGTGCTGCCGAACGTGTGACGGAGATCGTCGCGGCGCAGGGGAAACCCATGGCGCTGCGGGTTGCGGTACTGGCCGGCGGATGCAGTGGCTTCCAATATAAGTTCGAGTTGGATGAGCGCCCGGCGGCGGATGATTTGGTGGTTGAGGCCGGCGCGGCCCGTGTCGTGGTCGATCCCGCCAGCCTCGACCTGCTCGGCGGTTCGCAGCTCGATTATACCGACGAGCTGATGGGCAGCCATTTCGTGGTGAAGAATCCGAACGCGACCTCCGCCTGCGGCTGCGGCACCAGCTTCAGCGTCGATTGAGCGCGCCGCTCCTGTCGTGAAGATCGCCACCTGGAACGTAAACTCCGTCCGCATGCGGGAGGGGCTGGTGGCAGACTGGCTGGGCCGTGAGCAGCCGGATTTGCTGTTGATGCAAGAGATCAAGTGCGAAGCTACGCAATTCCCGGCGCTTACTTTCGCGGGCCTTGGTTATACCGCGCATGTGTGTGGTCAAAAATCATATAACGGCGTTGCTATCCTGTCCCGTATTCCGGTCGAGATTGTCCATCGCGCGTTACCAGGCCTAGCAGACGACGACGCGCAGGCCCGGTATATCGAGGTGCTAGCCGAGGGTATCACCGTCGGAAATCTGTATTTGCCAAACGGTAATTCCGGCGGCGATGCCGGGTATCAATACAAATTGCGCTGGATGGAGCTGCTGGCGGCGCGGGCACGCGTGCTGTTGGCCGCGGACCAGCCCTGCGTATTCGCCGGGGATTACAACGTGTGCCCGACAGACGCGGATTTCGCGCCGGGCACGCTGCCGCCCGGCGACGCGCTGGTCCGTCCCGAGACGCGGGCGGCGTTTCGCGCCATGCAGTGGCTGGGCCTGACGGACGCGCTCCGGGCGCTGCATCCGCGGGAGCGGGTTTGGACATTTTGGGATTATCAGGCCGGCGCATGGTCGCGCGACCAGGGCTTACGGATAGACCACGCGCTGCTGTCTCCGGAGCTGGCCGAGCGGCTCATACGCGCGAAGCCGGACAAGGCGGAGCGCGGCATGACGCAGCCATCCGACCATGTGCCGGTCGTGTTCGAGTTCGCCTGAATGAAACGTATGGTCTGGATGGACCATGCGCGAGGGATGGGCGTGATCCTGGTGGTCTTTGGCCACATGCTGGGTGGGGTGAAGCGGGCCGGGCTGTTTCCGGACGGGGCGCTGGCGCTGTGGATGGACTACACGCTTTATACTTTCCATATGCCGCTGTTCTTCTTTCTGACCGGGCTGAATGTGCAGCATAGCCTGCGGCGGGGCGCCGGGCCTTTTCTGGCCAGCAAGGGCTGGACCCTGGCCTATCCCTACGTGCTATGGTCGCTTCTTCAGGGCGGTGTGCTTCTGCTGTTGGCGCACGACGCGAATAATCCGGTGACGCCGGGCGATTTGGCGGCGATTTGGCATCGTCCGATCGGGCAGTTCTGGTTCCTGTATGCGTTGATGATCTGCCATTTGCTGGTGGTGCTGGTCCCCGGCCGGGCGGCGCTGGCCGGGCTCGCGGCGGTGGGGTTTGTGGCCTTCCAGTTTTTACCGGTGCGGCCGGATTTGTCGCTTACGCTGCATCACTTGCCGTTCTATGTGGCCGGGCTCTATGGCGTGCCTCTCATGGCATGGCGGCCGCGTCGGGGCGGGGTGATGCTGGCGGGAATCGGGGTGGTGTTTGCGGCAGCGGTGGCGTTTGCCGGCCTCGCGTCGGGCATGGATGAACAGGGCTGGGCCGCGCTGCCAGCCTGCGTGCTGGGGATTTCCGGCGTGGTGCTGGCGAGTAAGCTGCTGGGCCCGGTGCGTTGGCTGGCGGCGGTGGGGGCCATGTCGATGACGATCTACGTGCTGCACATCATGGCCGGGTCCGGGATGCGGCTGGCGCTGGTTAAGCTCCATGTGCCGCTTGGGCCATGGGGTTATTTGCTGATCGTGACGGCCGCGGGAATTGTGCTGCCGATGATGGCCCATGCTGTGCTGGCGCGGTTGCATCTGTTAACCGCCCTGGGACTCGCCCCGCTGTCCATGTGGCGGGGCGGGCGTAGCGAGCAGGGGCGCGGCCAAGTCCAATAGGTTTCCGCCCGGAAATAGATGGCCCGGCAACCCCGCCGCCACCGCCGCATCCATGTCGCTGCCGCGGTCGCCGATCATCAGGCAGTCTGCGGGATCGAGCTCCCAGGCGCGGATTAAATCCAGCAGCATGCCGGGTCGAGGCTTCCGCCAGGAGCTGGCACGGCGATAGGCCGGTAGTGGCGCGTCAGGATGGAAGGGGCAAAACCGCACATCATCGATCGTGCCGCCCGCCGCCAGCGCCTGATCCAGCACCCACGCACTGAGGGCGGTGAAATCGGCCTCGGAATACAGACCGCGGCCGATGCCGGATTGGTTGGTGACGACGAAGACGTGCCAGCCGGAAGCGGTTGCGGCGCGGAGCGTGTCGAGTGCCCCGGGTATGAACTCGAACCGCGCCCGGTCGCCGACCCAGCCATGGTCATGGTTCAACACGCCGTCCCGGTCCAAAAAGAGAGCGCGGCGGTGCAACAGCGCGGGCAGTGTGGCGCGGGCGCGGGCGAGCTGATCCGGCACGCCGATGTCGATGAACGTGCCGAGCCCCACGCTGCCGCGTAGAACGCCGGCTATGGCTAGCGCCGGCAAAACGTCCTGTTCCAGCGAGGCCGCCAAGTGCGGCAAGATGGCGCGGCGGAGTATGCTCACGCCGGCATTGATCAGGGCCGGGCCGGCTTCGGCGGTTTTTTCCTCGAACGCCGTCACCCGGTCCCCGTCCAGCGTCACACGGCCAAACCGGCTCGCATCGTCAACCGGGTGCAGCAGCAACCGGCCGATCGTGTCCGCGGGATCGCGCGCCGCGTCGGCCAGCAATGGCGCCAGCGGGGTGTCGAGCCAGGAATCACCATTCAGCAGTAGGAAGCGCTCATCCAGCGCCGGGGCCGCCAGGCGCAAGGCTCCGCCGGTGCCGGATGGGTGGGTTTCGCGCAGGCACCGCAGGTGCATCGGACGCGGCAGATGGGCCGCAAGGCCGGGCAAAGCTGCCTCCATCACATCACCCAAATGGCCGGTCAGCAGCAGGGCTTCCTCGATGCCGTACCGGCAAAGCTCGCGCAGGATCCACGCCAAAAACGGGCGGTCGCCGACGGGTAGCAACGGCTTCGGCGTGCCGGCGGTGAGGGTGCCGAGTCGCGTGCCGCGGCCACCCGCCAGGATGACGGCCTGGCGGAGTGCTACCGCGGGAACAGGCGGCGCTCCACGAGGGTGCAGATGACGTGCGCCGCGGTGATGTGGATTTGCTGGATGACCGGCGTGTTGGACGACGGTGCCGTCAGCACGTGATCGCAGGAATCCGGCATCGGGCCACCCCGGTTGCCGGTGAAACCAAGGCACACCATCCCCTGCGCCCGCCCGGCGGCCAGGGCGCGGAGCACGTTGGCGGACGCGCCGGAGGTGGACAGGCCGAGGAGTACGTCACCGGCCTGGCCGAGGGCGCGGACCTGGCGTTCGAACACATGGTCATACCCGTAATCATTGCCGATCGCCGTCAGCACTGCGCTGTCGGTTGTCAGCGCCAGCGCCGGGAGCGGGCGCCGGTCATACATCAGGCGGGACAAAAATTCGCCGGCGATATGCTGCGCGTCCGACGCGCTGCCGCCGTTGCCGCACAGCAGCAGCTTGCGGCCGGCCTGGAACGCAGCGGTCAACGCGTCCACCATCGCGAGCATGACCCGGCGCTGCGCCGGGTCGGCACGGAAGGCGGTAAGGGCATCGAGGCTTTCGTCCAAATAACTGTCGATAAAATCCATTTAGGCGACCTTCCAGCCCTCGGTCCCATGCCGGGTGAAATGGCATGTCATGACGCGGCCCTCTTCGCGTGACAAGGCACGGATCAGCGCGACCCGGCGTTCCGGCGGCACGAGGAAGGTGATGAACCCGCCGCCGCCGGCCCCGGACACCTTGCCCGCCCGGGCGCCGGCGGCCAGGCCAACTTCCACGGCGTGGTCCAGTCCCGTGTTGCTGACGCTGCCGGCCAGGCGCTTCTTGGCCTCCCAACTCGCGCGCATGCACGCGGCGAAAGCGGTGATGTCGCCGCGGAGCAGGCACTCCTTCATGCGGTAGGCGTCGGCCTTGATCTCGTGCAACGCATCGAGCGTGCCGCCCTGATGCCGGGTCAAATTATCGGTCTGTTCTTGGATGATTGTCGCGGAGGCCCGCGAAACACCACTGTCGAACAGGACAAGCGACGTCTCCATCTCGGAGACGATCCAGTTTTTGATGCGGAGCGGATTGACGATCACGCGGTCGTCCGCGCCGAACTCCATGAAGTTCACCCCGCCGAACGTCGCCGCATACTGGTCCTGCCGTCCGCCCGAGAGCCCGGCGTCGATCCGTTCGATCTCGTAGGCGAGGTGGGCGATTTCGTATTCGCCGAGGGGCAGGTTGAGCCACTCCACGAATGCTTTCACCAGCGAGACGACCATGGTGGAGGACGTGCCGAGGCCCGATCCGGGCGGCGCGTCGCAGAATGTGGTGATCCGGCACGGCAGGGGGCGGCCGTGGTTGAATTGCCGCACGATGCGGCGATACACGGCGCGATGCAGGGTCAGCGGCTCGGTTAGCGCGAAGTCATCCGTGGCGGCAGCGTCATACCGGCGATCGACGTCGGCGGCGATGAAGCTCACGCGGCCGTCGTCGGTCGGCTCCAGGATAGTGGTCGCATAGAGATCGATCGTGACGTTGAGCACCGCGCCACCATGTTGGTCACAATACGGCGAAAGATCGGTTCCGCCGCCGCCGAGGCCAAGGCGGAGCGGCGCACGGGCGCGGATGATCATGGCCGGAGGAGTTGGTCGAGGCCGCTCAGCCGCTCTGCCCAGGTATAATCGCGCAGCACCCGCTGCCGGGCGGCGGCGCCAATCTGGGTGCCGCCTGGTCCAAGGGCCAGGAGGCAGGCGGCGGCGAACGCGACGGGATCATTGGCCAAGAGGACCTCGCTGCCGGGGGTTGCGTCGATCCCTTCTAACGCATCTGGCGTGAGGATGACGGGGCGGGCCATCGCCATCGCCTCGAGAACCTTGTTTTGGATGCCGCGGGCGATGCGCATGGGGGCGACGCAGGCGGCGGCGTGGGCGACGTAGGGACGGACGTCTGGCACGCGGCCGGTGACGGTAACCCCGGGTCGCCGCGCTAATGCCTGCACGGCAGCGGTCGGGTTAGCGCCGACGATGTAAAACTCCGCGGTGCTGATCTGCGCCCGAATCCGGGGTAGCATTTCGGTGGCGAACCATGTGACGGCGTCGGCATTGGGCGGATAGTCCATGGTGCCGGTGAAAACATAGACGGGTCCCCCGCGATAGGGCGGCGAGGTAGGGAGCGCGGGATCGAAATAGGCGTGATCGACCCCGTTGCTGATGGCGTGGGTGCGCGCGACCGCGGTGGGGTGCTGACGGCGGAATAAGGCGGCTTCATCGGCGGAGACGAACAGGCTCGCATCGGCCTCGCGCGCAATGCGAGTTTCGAGCGCCGCGGTTTGGTGCCATTCGCGGCGGTGAACCCAGCGCATTGGCGCCGAGCCGGTTTCGGCGTAGGCGCGCCATTTTTCGGAATCGACGTCGGTGAGATCAACGATCAATCGACTGTTCGGGCGTCGCAGGTTCAGGACGTAGGATGCCATATTGGACGAGCAGACAAAAATAACCTCGGGTTCCAAATCCGCGACAATGTGCCGAACCCAGCGGGCCAGCCCGCCGTTACGGTAAAAGGTGACGCTGAGTGGTTCGTGTGTGACAAGGCCGGTGAGGCAGGTGATCTTTGCCCGCCGTCGGTCCAATGTTCCCGCATAAAGTCCCGTGCAAAGCTCCTGCACTGTAACGCGATGTTTTTCGTCGGCTGGGTCATCAATTAGGGTACCCAGAAATACATCGTATCTCTGGTTTAGATAGCGTAGGACCTCATATTGGCGAATCTTCTCTCCTTTATTCGGTGGATAGGGGATTCGCTGAGTCATATAGAGGAGGCGTGCCACTTATCACGTCCAGATTTCGGACAAAGTATTGGGGTATTCCACGTTTTCTCCACCATTCTTTTTGTAGGCCGCACGCGTCCGTATCAAGGTAGCAATGCAAACAGCGCGCGCGTCAACGTGAGCCACAAGCCGGCTGAGCAGCCAGCAATGATCAGAGCGCATAAGTTCCACGGCATCCGAGCCGAGTTTGGGGCGTAGCGCTTTAACGTGAGACGCGGGATAACAAAGACTAAATTGCTCATGGGCCTCTCCACCTTTGAGAGGCTACCATGCCAAAGTAGTCTTAAATAATCGTAAACCGTCTCATATAACGGCGCCCGATCTCAAAAGCTTTACCAATATCCCGGTAAAGACGATGACCGGCGCGATGGCGGCCAGGCTGAAGCTTCCCACACGGAGTAGTTGTCTAGTCATCGGTTCGGCGGCACCGATCATCGATACGCCGCCGACCACGGGAAAGCCCAAGTCCCGCAGATCGTCGATGGTGTGAAACGATTGATCCATCTGCACGAGTAGAAGCGCTAAGCCAAACCCGGCGACGATACCGGCGGCGAGAACGCCCGACAGCAAAACGATCCGTTTCGGCGCGATAGGATTCTGCGGCACCATTGGCGGATCGACAACCTGGATTTTAACTTTGTCACCATCCACTTCGGCTGCGCTCGAGATCCGCATCGATTCCCGGCGGGCCAGGAGGTCCTCATAATTCTTGCGGAGGACGTCGTAGTCACGATTGAGGTTGAGGAACTCGGCCTGCAAACCCGGCGCTCCCCGTGCGATTTCCTCGAGGCGGTCGCGCTCGCGGGTGCCTTCGGTGATTTGCCGTTGGAGGGAGGCGATGGTCGAATCGTTTTCCACCAGCCGCACTTTGAGTTGCTCATAGATTGGGTTGGGTAATGACCGATTTCGTGGGCCGGTTCGTGCCGGGCCGGGGTTATCATTCAGTCCTGCGCCACCCGAGCGGATGCCGGCCACGAGATTTCGCGCAGCGATCACATCCGGATGTTGATCCGTGTAGCGCAGGCGAAGTTCCTGCAGTTGCCGCTCGGCCTCCCGCAAGCGTCCCCCGCCGGCAGGGCCGCCGCCCGTCCCACCACCATCCATTTCAGTCACGACCAACTGCGGCGTTGAGGCCAATTCTTTGTTCAAATTGTCCCGCTTGGCCTCCGCGTCCAGCAATTGCCCCTTGAGCTCGCGGACGGAATTTTGAGCCGTCTCGAGCCGTGAAATACCATCTCCTTGGGGAAGAAGGTCAATGTATTTGGATCGAAAATCGGCGCGCTTGCGCTCGGCTTCTTTAAGCTGACGTTCATATAGATCTAATTGCTCGTTGAAGAACTTACCCGCATTCTCCAGATCCATCCGGTTATTGCCGGTCTTACTCTCGACGAACGTGGTGAGCATCGTTTTGACGACATCGAAGGCGAGCCGCGGTGAGGTGCTACGGAATGAGATGGTGAATAGATTACGGGTCTGCGGCGTGATCCGGATCGTGTTGGCAAGACCCTCGACAAGCCGTTCGCGATCTGCCGGGCCCTTGAGGTCCAGCTCAAGGTCTGTTTTAGAAATGAGCTTTTCGATATTCGGACGACTCAATAGCGTGCGCTGCAAGGTATCGAGTTGCCCGGCAGTGGATGAGTCGACCGCCAATCCCCGCAACAACGGCGTCAATACCACGTCCGCGTCCACATAAAGCCGGGCGCTGGCCTCATACTGGTTGGGAATCAGGAACGTAAGGCTCCAGCCGATCGCGCATACGAGCCACGTGAACAGCACAGCCGGCCAGCGATGTCGCCAGGCGGCTGAAAGCTGCTTCCGGATCAGTGCCTGGATCGTATGCATTCGAGAACCCTAGAACCAGCTTTGCGGAATGATCAGCGTGTCACCGGGATACATCGGGACGTTCTGGTTGATGTCGCCATCCTTCAGCAGATCATTGAGGCGAACTTTGATGGTCTGTCGGTGTCCGTCGATCATGCGCACGATGATCGCGCTGTTGCCCGCTGCAAATCGGGTCAGCCCCTTCGTTTGAATCATCACGTCGAGGACCGTCATCTGGTCGCGATACGGCAAGGCCAACGGCTCCGTCGCCTCGCCGATCACACGGATCTGACGATCTAACGGACCCACGAACCCGCTGACGATCACGGATACGTTGGGCTCCTTTACATATTTCTTCAGTTTCTCCTCAATGTCCTTGGACAGCTCGGTCGGCGTCTTTCCAGCTGCAGCGATATCGGGGATGAGCGGCATTGAAATTCGGCCATCGGGCCGCACACTCAATCCGGGAACGCTCAACTGAGGAGATTGATAGACAAAGATGCTGAGCTGATCCCCCGGTCCAATCAAATAAGGCGTGTTTGTTAGTGACGTCGCTGGCGGCGGCGGCGGCACACTCGGCCCCGCACAAGCCGTCATTCCGATTGCCACCAACGCAGACACGGCGGCGCAGTGCAGGCGGCCCCGGACGACGGACCCAGTCAATTTTTGTGACATCCACCCACTCCAACCGTATCGAACGATTCAAATATAGGCGCGGAAGGAGTCGAACCCCCGACCTCTGCCATGTAATGGCAGCGCTCTACCACTGAGCTACACGCCTTCAGTATAGACGGTGGCACATACCACCGTTGCTCCTGAAACGACAACATCACGCGCGTTCGAATGCCAGCGCCGACGAAACGCCCGACAGCGTCCTTCGCAATCCGTCAGCCAACGGTGTCTGCGCCCGTAGCTTCAGCACAGCTGTGGCGCGTGCCGGCGAGCCGACCGAACGAGCAATATCGCCCGCCCGCGCGGGTCCGGATACGATGTGGCCCCTTCGTCCGGCCAGACTGGACAGCGTCTCGATCAGTTCAAGCAAGGACGTCTCGCGGCCCGTGCAGACGTTCAGGACGTGATACGCCGGCTCGTGATGCAGCACGGACATCCCGGCCATAAGGTGAGCGACAACATCAGATACATAGACAAAATCACGGGTCTGCTCGCCGGTGCCGTGCAGCGTGAGGGTTGATCCGGCTCCGATCGCGCGGGCAAAAATGGAAATCACGCCGCTATAAGGCGATGCCGGATCCTGGCGCGGCCCGTAAACGTTGAAGAACCGGAAACCGATCGACGAAACACCGTGCACGATGTGTCCGACATGGGCGTGTAGTTCTGACCCAAGTTTGTCCGCGCCGTAGGCGGTGCGCGGCAACGGAGGGCTGGTTTCCATACACACACCCGCCGCACTGCCATAAATCGCCGCCGACGACGCATAAATCACGGGGAGGGGCGCGGCACGGCGTCCCTGCGTTTGACCCGCCGTCCTTGCGGCATCAAGAACGGCGATGGTGCCGGATTGATTGACGCGATGCGTGCCGGCCCAATCTTCGTTCGCGCGCGCGACGGAGGCGATGGCAGCCAGATGAAAGCAGCCCGCCACTCCGTCCAGGGCCCGGTGCAACAGGGCTGAGTCACAGACGTCTCCCCGGATCACTTCGCACCGTGGATCAAGGTTCGTCATACGGCCGGTGGAAAAATCATCCACAACCCGCACCTGATGCCCGGCTGCCAAGAGCGCATCCGCCAAGTGGGATCCAATGAAACCAGCGCCGCCGGTGACTGCATAGATACCCATGTTCCTACTCCACCGTCACGCTTTTGGCGAGATTGCGCGGCTGATCGACATCGGTCCCGCGTAAGACGGCAGTATGATATGCCAGCATTTGGACGGCGATGGCGTACAAAATTGGAGCGACGAAAGGATCGACGGCCGGAAGCTCCAGTACTGCCGCTGAAATTCCGCTCAGCTTTGCACACCCCTCAGCATCGCTGAAGACAATGATCTGCCCGCCCCGTGCGCCGGCCTCCTGAACGTTGGACGCTGTCTTTTCGAATAGCGGCCCAGACGGCACGATGGCGAGGATCGGCACCTGGCGGTCAATCAGTGCAATCGGGCCGTGTTTCATTTCACCTGCCGCATAGCCTTCGGCGTGAATGTAACAGATCTCCTTTAATTTCAACGCCGCCTCAAGCGCGATGGCGTGGCATGTGCCACGGCCCAGGCAAAGGACATCCCGCGCCTCCGCCATACGCGAGGCCAGCGCGCGGATGGGTGCATCGTTGGCGAGTACCTCGGCAGCACGAGACGGCAATTCCAACAGTGCCGCCACCAAATAAGCTTCTCGAGCCGCGGTCATCACGCCTCGGCCCCGGCCGGCGGCGATGGCAACGCACGCCATCGCCGTCAGTTGGGCCGTAAATGCCTTGGTGCTCGCCACACCGATTTCGGGGCCGGCGACGGTTTCCAGCACGACGTCGCTCTCCCGCGCCATCGTGCTTTCGGGGACGTTCAACACGGATACGACGTGCTGTCCTTGCTGGCGCATGTAACGCAACGCCGCCAAGGTGTCGGCTGTTTCGCCACTTTGGCTGACCAGCAATCCGACGCCGCCGGCCGGCAGGGGAGGGGTGCGGTACCGTAACTCGCTGGCGAAATCGATGTCGGATGGAAGCCGCGCCAACTCTTCCAGCCAATGCCGCCCGGCGAGTCCCGCAAAGTAGGCCCCGCCGCAGCCGCTGACCGATACCCGCGGCACATCGGACCATTTAAACGGCAAGTCGGGCAGCGTGACGGCCCGCGTCGCAGGATCGAGCATGCGGGCGAGCGTCTGGCCGATGGCGGCCGGGTGCTCGTGCAGCTCTTTTTCCATGAAGTGCCGGTAGCCGTCCTTCCCGACGACCGCGCCGGTCTGCACCGTGAGGCGGATTTCCCTATTAACGGGGGTGTTGGCGGGTCCAAAGAACGCAGCGCCTTCCCGCGTTAAGATCACCCAGTCGCCGTCCTGGAGGTAGGCGATTCGCCGGGTTAGCGGGGCCAAGGCGAGGCTATCGCTGCCAAGGAACATGCCCTGCTCGCCAAATCCGACGGCAAGCGGTGCCCCGTGCTGCGCGCCGATCATCAATTCCGGATGCCCCGCAAACACCAGGGCGAGCGCGTAGGCTCCCTCTAGGCGGGTGAACGCTTCCCGTGCGGCATCCACTGGGGCGAGCCCGCGGCGGATGTTGAGGTCGATTAATTGAGCCACTGTTTCAGTGTCGGTTTCAGTTTCGAAAACCTGTCCCTCCGCCTCAAGCTCGGCCCGTAGTTCGGCGTGGTTTTCGATGATGCCGTTATGAACGACGCTGACGCGGGGCGTGCCGTGCGGATGAGCGTTCCGCTGCGTCGGTGCCCCATGCGTCGCCCACCGCGTGTGGCCGATACCCGTCACGCCATCGAGCGGATGCTGTTCGAGGACGGCCGCCAGGTTCACGAGTTTACCGGCCGCCCGCCGCCGTTCGATCCCATTACCGACCAGAGTGGCGATTCCGGCGCTGTCATACCCGCGGTACTCCAACCGCCGCAACGCATCCAGCAGCATCGGTGCGGCCAGTTCAGTTCCGATTACGCCTACGATCCCGCACATACTTAACCCGCTCCGTCCGCGACGAATTCAGCCCTCGATACCGACAAGTTTGCGGCAATGCCATGGCGTAGTGAAACCCGGTCGCAAACAATGCAAATCTTGACGGACTTTCCTTCCACCGGCTGACCCTAACATCAACTTGTTAACGAAGCGTTACACCCGAAGGCCCACGATATCGCGTAACCGTCCGGCGCGATGCCGAGCAATTTCGAGAATGCCCCCCCATCGCCGCGGATTTGCGAAGATCACACCCGTCCGTTGCCGCCGTGAACTCACCCAGAGCTGTTTGTATTCATCATCGCCACGTCCGAAATCCAGCTCGGTCACGCCGTCCCTTTCAATAAGGTGCCGGATCATCCAGGCGGTGAGCACGGTCCCGGGGGATTGGGATCTTAGCGTCTCATCATGTGCCAATTTCAGGATCGTCGCCGTCCCGCGCCACACCGTCCAATATTGCGCCGCAATCGGTCGGTCACCGTCCCACATCAGGCCGAGCCGCACCGCGCCCAGAGTCGCCAGGCGGGGTAGCAAGGCCGCATTAAAGCCTTGAAATGGCTCGGGTTCCTTCCAACTCCGGGCGTAGATCGCCTCATAGGCGGCGAGGGCGGCTGGGAGCGCAGAGGGCTCGTTAACGAGTTCGAGACGCACTGATGATTGCCGCAGGGCTGCCGCGGTCTTCCGCCGGATCGTCTCGCGGAGTGCACCCGGGCGGCTCGCAAGATAGCTGGGCCAGTCGCCCACCGTTTGATGCCAATTGCCGAAATGAGTAAAATTTTGCCGGACCAAGCCGGCTTGAGCGACCCCGAGCAGGAGCGGCTCCCACTCCGGCCACGCCGGGTCCAAGGCCTCTAACCGCAAGGTTGAAAAGCGGCGGCCGACCACACCCAGGACTTTGCCCGCCCGCTCTAACGCGGCCCGGTCCAAGCTGGCGGCGACCAGGGGTTGATACAAAGTGCTGTAGGGGGTCGTGAAACTCGACAGATGCCGGCCCGTCACCTTTAAGGGGAACAAGGCGACTCGGTTTTCAGCTGCAACACACTCTAGATAGAGGGCGCGACTATCGGCAGGCAGGGCCGCTTCTTCAGCGGCGGCGAGCCACGGCAGGGTGGATTGGACGGTGGTGCGCTCCGCCAGCGGACCCCATGCGGATGATAAAGCGGCGGCGTGGACGATCTCACGCGCCTCCCAGTCAGCCACGGAGAGCGTACCACGCGAGTCCGATCCATTCATGGAATGCAAAGTAGCATTTGAGCCACGCGGAAGCGGATGGCACGAATTCGCTGGCTGCAAACGTCGGGTGCCGCTCTCGCCGGACCGGGACAGGTATGACTTCCAAGCCGGTTTGCCGGAATGCCAACAAGGCCCGGCGCATGTGCCAGCTATGAGTGACGACGAAGACGGTGCGGATGCCTTCGTCCTGTAAGATCAACGCGCTATATGCCGCGTTCTCCCACGTGTCGAACGAGGTCGTTTCGGCCCAGCGGGCGGGGCGGTTGAAATCCGCCGCCAGGCTTTGTTGCATCAATGTGGCGACCGGGATGGCAGTATGGTTGACGATCCCGCCCGAGACCAACAGCGGCAGCCCGGTCGAACGCGCGAGCCTGGCCCCCGCCCGGACGCGTTCGAGGCTGAGCGGTCCCAAGACGACATTAGGCGTATCGTTAACTTTTTCTACATCTCCACCGAGTATGATGATCGCCGACGGAGGTTGGGACGGCGCTGATACCGGTCCTGTTTCCAATGAGGCCAAAAAGGTCATCGCGATGACGGGTAACGACAACAGCACAAGAAGACCGGAGCCAAGTACGATCGCCCGAGTGGCCATCCGGCGACCGGGCTCCCAAAAACTCAGTAAAGCCGCGCAGAATAAGAAAAACGCGATGTTGGTGGGTGGCACCGTCAGCGCGGTGGCGGCAGTGCGCAGCACGGCGCTCTCCTTAGGCGATAGAAGCCGCTTGTGCACGACATCCTCGCTTTGGGAAAGGCTGGTTCCGTGCCAAAACGGGGCCAATGCCAGTCAAAGGGCCGACGACGCCATGCCCGCCCTGACCACAGAAATGACCCGGCTCCCGCCTGACTGGACGAGGGATGTGGCGACGCTGTGGCGCCGGCTTGAAGGTTCGGCCGATCCGTCGTTCTTTCAAAGTTGGACCTGGCTCGGCTGCGATGCCGCCATGCGTTTCAATCGGCCGGTTCTCCTGACCACGCGAGAGGCCGGGGAGGTTGTCGGAGCCGCCTTGTTCAACCGCAGCCATCCGTTTGGGCTCTGGTGGCTGCATGAAACCGGGCGCAGCCGCGATGACGCGGTGTTTATCGAGCATAATGGGCCGTTGGTGAGCGGCAGCGCCCAGGAACGATCCGATCGGCTCGTCTCTATCCTAGGGCAGGCAGTACGTCTCGGCCGGGCGGTCCACCTATCGGGAGTGTCCGATGAGGTCTTGGCGGCAGCGGAGCGGACCGGCGCGGTTGTGGACCGGTTGAGGTCGGAGGCTGCCCCCTTTATCGATCTATCGCGAATGGAAGACAAAGCGGGGTATTTCGATCAACTCAGCCGAAACACACGGCAGCAACTCCGGCGGGCGGAGCGGCACTATGGCTGTGTCCGGGTGGTTCGGGCTGACACTGGTGCGGAAGGGCTCATCTTCTTCGGCGAGCTTGTGGCATTGCACACCAAAAGCTGGGAGGCGCGGGGCTTGCCGGGGGGGTTTCAGACGGACGCGGTGCTGCGCTTTCACCGGGCGATGATCCCCCGGGGCATCACGGCGGGCGAGATCGATCTGTTCCGTATTGAGGGTGGCGCGGGCGTGATTGGATATTTGTATAATTTCAGGCGGTTGGGACGGGTGTTCGCCTATCAAAGCGGCTTTGATTACGACGGAAATTCCGCCCAATTCAAGCCAGGGCTGACGTGCCACGTGGCTGCGATCGGCTGGTACTTGGAACGATCAGCCCAGAGCTACGATTTCCTGGCGGGCGATAGTCAGTATAAGCGGAGCCTTTCAAATGCCCAGAATACGCTTCATTGGCTGGTGATGGCGCGCTCAATCCATCCACGCGCCTGGTTGACGCACGCGCGTCGCCTGAAGCGGAGTGGAGTGGCACTTCTTTTGCATCCTCCGTCACGGCCGCGTGAGCCTTTGCTGTTGGGAGACGATGGATGTTGATGACGAAACGGAACTGGTTGCGGAGCCTTGGGCTCGCGGCCGTGGTTACGGCCTATGGTTTCGCCGGATCACCGGCATGGGCTCAATCGGCTGAGCCGGTAAAGATCGGCATCTTGCATAGCCTGTCCGGGACGATGGCCATTAGCGAGACGACGCTGAAGGACGTTATGCTCATGTTGATCGATGAGCAGAATAAGCGGGGTGGTGTTCTGGGCCGCAAGCTCGAAGCCGTCGTTGTGGACCCTGCGTCGAACTGGCCCCTATTTGCCGAGAAAGCGCGCGAGCTGATTACAGTGCAGAAAGTTGCCGCAGTGTTCGGGTGTTGGACCAGCGTCTCACGCAAATCTGTGCTGCCGGTGTTCGAGGAGACTAACAACATTCTATTTTACCCCGTCCAGTACGAGGGGGAAGAAAGCAGCCGGAATGTGTTTTACACCGGTGCCGCTCCCAACCAGCAGGCGATTCCTGCGGTCGATTACTTGATGTCGGAAGAGAAGATTCAGCGGTGGGTCTTGGCTGGAACAGATTATGTTTACCCACGCACGACCAACAAAATCCTTGAGGCCTACCTCAAGTCTAAGGGTGTGGCACAAGCCGACATCATGATCAATTACACGCCGTTCGGTCATAGCGATTGGCAGACCATCGTAGCGGATATTAAAAAATTTGGATCAGCCGGCAAGAAGACAGCGGTCGTCAGCACGATCAATGGTGACGCCAACGTGCCGTTTTATAAAGAGCTCGGGAACCAGGGACTCAAGGCTACAGACATACCTGTCGTGGCGTTCAGTGTCGGCGAAGAAGAATTGGCGGGCATCGACACGAAACCACTCCTTGGCCATTTGGCAGCATGGAATTACTTCATGAGCGTTGATAATGCCGATAACAAGGCGTTCATCTCCCGCTGGCAGGCCTATACCAAGAACCCCAAGCGCGTGACGAACGATCCGATGGAGGCGCACGTCATTGGCTTCGCGATGTGGGTTAAGGCGGTCGAGAAGGCGGGATCGTTCGACCCGGCAAAGGTGATCGACGCCATGATCGGTGTGACAGCCCCTAATCTTTCTGGCGGGTATTCGGCGATGATGCCGAACCATCACATCACGAAGCCGGTGCTGATCGGCGAAATTCAGGCCAATGGTCAGTTCAACATCGTTTCCCAGACGCCGGGCACGATCGTGGCGCAAGAGTGGTCGCCCTATCTCGAAGGGTCCCGGGATCTGATTGCGGATTGGCGCGCGCCGATGCGCTGCGGCAACTTCAACGTGAAGACGGGCAAGTGTGGCGGCAGCGGCAGCTAGTTCGCGGCGGGGGCGGGTCCTGCCGCCCCCTCAACCGTGAAAAGGAATGGATGTGTGAGACGGATTATTGCGTTGTTCATCCTCTGCCTAGCCGGGATGCCAGCTTGGGCACAGACGGCGCTACTGGCCGGCCCCTCGTTCGATGACGTGCGCAAGGGTGTGGATGCATGGGCGATTTCCGGCAGCGCTCGCGCCGCACCCGTGCTCGAGGCCTTGCAGGCGGGCCGTTTGCTGACGTCCAACGGCGCTCTGTATATTAAAGAGCCGTCGGGCGCCGTGGTGGATGCGGAAACGGGCGTGCCTTCCGATGTCGCTGACGCCAAACCCATACGCGTCAACAATGCCGTGCGCCGGGCGCTCGATGCCGCGATGGGCGGTTTGCGGCTGTTTGCCCCCGACCCGGCGATCCGGGAGAGTGCGGCGGAGGCTGTGTTCAAGTCCCGGGATGCGGCGACGCTGCCGCTTCTGGATCGTGCCATCGCTGGTGAGCCGGATGCGGGCGTGCGCGCCACGATGGAACAGGCACGGGCCGCCTCGATCCTCGCCAGCGACGACGCAACGGAGGCCGATAAGATCCTGGCGATCGCCATATTGCGGCAGCGGGGTGATCTGGAGGCCCGGGGTATTCTTGCGTCACTGCCGCCGCAGGGATCGCTGGTGCGGAATGCTGCAGCCGAGGCGGTGGGGTCGATCGATCGCGCGCTCCAATTCTGGGGTGTGTTGCAGGGCGCGTTCTATGGGCTGAGTCTCGGCTCCGTATTATTGCTTGCGGCAACGGGACTGGCGATCACGTTCGGCGTCATGGGTGTCATCAACATGGCGCACGGCGAGATGGTCATGATCGGTGCCTATGTGACGTTTGTGACGCAGGAGGTCATCCGGCATCACGCGCCGGGGTTGTTCGGCGCCAGCCTATTCATTGCGATACCGCTGGCCTTCTTAGTCTCCGGCGGGCTTGGGGTGTTGATCGAACGGGGGCTGATCCGCTTCTTGTATGGCCGGCCGCTGGAGACGTTGCTGGCCACGTTCGGTCTCTCTCTCGTGCTGCAGCAGGCGGTGCGGTCGATCTTTGGACCGACGAATCAAGACGTTGGCACGCCGGCTTGGATGAGCGGTGCAGGCAAGATCGGCCAGGTCACGCTGACGTATAACCGGGTTGCGATCATTGTGTTTGCGTTCGCCGTGCTGGCGGCCTTGATGGGGGTGTTGCGCTACACGCCGCTCGGCTTGCGTATGCGGGCGGTGACGCAGAACCGGCGGATGGCGGCGGCGATGGGTATCCGCACCGGGGGGATCGATGCCCTGACGTTCGGACTTGGATCAGGCGTGGCGGGAATGGCGGGAGTGGCGCTCAGCCAGATCGACAACGTGAGCCCGAATTTGGGTCAAGGTTATATCATTGACAGCTTCATGGTCGTGGTATTCGGCGGCGTCGGGAATTTATGGGGCACGGCGATCGGCGCGCTCACGCTTGGGGTCGTGAACAAGTTTCTGGAACCGGTGGCCGGCGCGGTGCTGGGCAAGATCGTGGTGCTGGTCCTACTGATCTTGTTCATTCAACGGAAGCCGCGGGGAATGTTTCCGTTGCGCGGCCGGGCGGTGGAGGCGTGAAGGCGACGCCGGTCACTCTGGCCTGCGTGCTGGGCGGAGCACTATTGCTCGCTGCGCTCAATCTGCTGACTCCGGCGGGCAGTCCGGTGCATGTGCCGACCTATGTCGTCTCGCTGGTTGGCAAGTATTTGTGCTTCGCCATTCTTGCGCTGGCGGTCGATCTGGTTTGGGGTTTTGCCGGCATTCTGAGCCTAGGCCACGCCGCATTCTTTGCGCTTGGTGGCTATGCCATGGGTATGTATCTGATGCTGCAGATCGCTGGCCGCGGGCAGTATGGCGCGGCGCTGCCGGATTTCATGGTATTCCTGAATTGGAAGGAGTTGCCGTGGTATTGGCGAGGTTTTGGCTTCTTCCCGTTCTCGATCCTCATGGCTATGGTCGTGCCCGGCGTGCTGGCGGCGGTGTTCGGTTGGCTTGCGTTCCGCAGCCGGGTGACGGGCGTCTATCTGTCTATCATTACGCAGGCGTTCACCTATGCGCTGATGCTGGCGTTTTTCCGCAATGACATGGGCTTTGGCGGCAATAATGGCTTGACCGACTTCAAGGAACTGCTCGGCTTCCCGCTCTCGGCCGATGGGACTCGCGCTGGATTGTTGGTGATCACCGCGGCGGTGCTGAGCGGGATGTATGTGATGGCGCGCGGGCTCACGCGCTCCCGGTTTGGCAAGGTGCTGGTGGCGGTGCGCGATACGGAGAGCCGGACGCGGTTTCTAGGCTATCGGCCCGAGAGCTTTAAGCTCGTGGTTTGGACCCTCTCTGCCGTGATGGCGGGGTTGGGCGGCGCGCTCTACGTGCCCCAGGTTGGCATCATCAACCCGGGTGAGTTTGCGCCGGCCGGATCGATCGAGGCGGTGATCTGGGTGGCGGTTGGCGGTCGTGGAACATTATATGGCGCGATTTTGGGCGCGGTGCTGGTTAATGCGGCAAAGACCATCTTCACGGGGCAATTACCCGAACTGTGGCTGTTTGCGCTCGGCGGTTTGTTTATCGTGGTGACGTTGTTCTTGCCGCGCGGGCTGGTCGGTTTGATCCGCACCACGGCCGCGCCGCAGGAGCCGGCGCTGCCGGTGATCAAGGCGATGTCATGACCATCGGACCGGTCAGCGAAACCCTGCTGTATTTGGACGGGGTGAGTGTGAGCTTCGATGGCTTCCGGGCGTTGAACAATCTGGCGCTCGTCCTGGCACCGGGCGAAATGCGGGCGGTGATTGGACCGAACGGGGCCGGTAAGACCACCATGATGGACGTGATCACCGGCAAGACGAGGCCGGACACCGGGCGGGTCGTATTCGAAGCGGAGACGGATCTCACCATGCTAGACGAACCGGCGATTGCCAACCTCGGCATCGGCCGTAAATTTCAAAAGCCGACAGTGTTCGAGCCGCACACGGTCTGGGACAATGTGCTGCTGGCGCTGTCGGGCCCGCGGCAGCCCTGGTTTACTCTGCGCGCCCGGCAAACGGCGGAGGAGGAAGATCGGATCGACGGCCTGCTCGCCATCACCCGGCTCCGGGAGCAGCGGCATCGGCGCGCGGGTGAGTTGAGCCATGGGCAAAAGCAGTGGCTCGAGATCGGCATGCTGTTGGCGCAAGATCCGCGGCTGCTATTGGTGGATGAGCCGGTGGCGGGAATGACCGACGCGGAAACGGAGCAAACGGCGGAGTTGCTGGTCGAGATCAACCGAACGCGCTCCGTGGTGGTGGTGGAGCATGACATGGCGTTCGTGCGGGCGCTCGGCGTGAAAGTCACGGTGCTCCATGAGGGTTCGGTGCTGAGCGAGGGTTCGATCGACCATGTGAGCGAGGATCCGAAGGTGATCGAGGTTTATCTTGGCCGCTAGCCTCACGGTCCAGGATGTCAGTCTGCATTACGGGGCGGCGATCGCGCTGCGCCAGGTGTCGCTTACGGTGGAAACCGGGCAGGTGACATGCTTGCTCGGCCGCAACGGCGTCGGCAAGACCAGCCTGTTGCGGGCGATCACCGGGGCGCATCCCGTGAGCGGCGGGTCGATCCAGTGGGACGGCGCGGATATTACGCGGCTGCCGTTGCATGCGCGGGCGCATCGGGGGATCTCCTGGGTGCCACAAGGGCGGGACGTTTTTCCGCTGCTGACGGTGCAGGAGAACCTGGAGACAGGTTTTGCCGTGTTGCCGCGTGGGGAGCGCCGGGTCGATCCGGAGATTTTCGAGCTGTTCCCGATCCTGCGCAGCATGTTGCGACGGCGCGGCGGAGACCTTTCGGGTGGGCAGCAACAGCAGCTCGCGATCGCGCGGGCGTTGGTGATGAAGCCGAAATTACTGGTGCTCGATGAGCCGACGGAGGGAATACAACCGAGTATTATCAAGGATATCGGTCGGGTCATCAGCCTATTGCGGGCCCGGGGCGGGATGGCGATCCTGTTGGTGGAGCAATATTACGACTTCGCCCGGGCGCTTGCGGATACGCTGTGGATCATGGACCGGGGCGATATCGTGCTGGGTGGCCCGCCGGATACGCTGGATGAGGCGGAGGTGCGGCGGAGGCTTTCGGTATAGCCCACCCGCGCCTATACTATTTGCATGAGCGACATGGCGCACACCCACATTTTCTTGGGCGACGGGCACGAGCATGCCGAGCGGCGAAGCTGGGCGGTGATTTGGCTGTGTGGTGCCATGATGGTGCTCGAGATCGGCGGCGGCGCGCTGTTCGGATCGATCGCGTTGGTGGCGGATGGCATGCATATGAGCACGCATGCCGGGGCCCTGCTCCTCGCGGCGTTGGCCTATCGCTTCGCCCGGACCCATGCGCAGAACGCGCGCTTCACCTTCGGCACGGGTAAATTCGGGGATCTCGCCGGATTTTCGAGCGGGATCGTGCTGGCGATGATTTCGCTGCTGATCGGCTATGAGAGCGTGAGCCGGTTGATGTCCCCCGTGCCGATCGCATTTGCCGAGGCGATCCCGATTGCCGTGCTGGGCCTTCTGGTCAACATCGCTTCCGCCTGGCTGCTGTCAGGCGGCCATCAGCACCACCATGGTCACGGCCATGGTCACGGCCATGGTCACGGTGAACCGCATGATGACAGCCATGCCATCACCACAGAAAACGGCATTTTGCGCTTGTCGATCCTGGAGACGGGACGTCCGCCGGTATTCCAGCTCACCGGTATCGCAGGCCCGGCGACGATCGAAACCTTGCGGCCGGATGGCGCGCGCCAGCTCTTTACCCTCACGGGGACGGGAAGCACGCTCGAAAGCCCGGACTCGATCCCGGAGCCGCATGAATTCACCGCCCATGTCACGGCGGCAGGGCGCACCGACGCGGTCCGGTTTTCCGAGCACGCCCATGGCCCGGCAAGCATCCATCGCGACAACAACATGCGCGCCGCGGTGGTGCACGTGATGGCGGACGCCGCCGTATCGGTCCTGGTGATCATCGGCTTGGTGTTAGCTCGCGGGTTCGGCTGGTTGTGGATGGACCCGGCGGCGGGCCTGGTGGGCGCGGCGGTGATCCTTAGTTGGTCGTATGGATTGCTGCGGGACACGGGTGCCATCCTGCTGGACGTGAATCCGGATCGTGGCCTCACGGACCGGGTGCGCGAGGCGGTTGAGGCGGCCGGCGACACGCTGACGGATTTGCACGTCTGGCGGCTCGGCCCGGGACATCTCGGCGCCATCCTCTGCGTGTGCGCGAACCAGGAGCGGACGCCGCAATTCTACCGCGAACGGCTGGCGGCGTTCCCCATGCTCTCGCACGTGACCGTCGAAATCACTCCGCGATCCTGACTGCGCATCAGCGTGCCCGCGGGACGCTCCATCTGAGCTGGAAGCGACGCGGGCCGGCGACCGTGCTGGATGATCTACGACAGGAGGGCTGTCTCAAGCTGCGGTTTCCCCGCCCCGAAAACGGTGCCTGGAGCGGGGCCGTGCTGCTGAACACGGCCGGTGGCGTTGCGGGTGGCGATCGGCTGGACACTTGTATCACCGCCGGACCGGGGACGATGGCGACCGTCACCACTCAGGCCGCCGAGCGCTTCTATCGCGCCCTACCCGGCACCGACGCACGGGTGACAGCGACGCTCGATATTGCCGAACGGGCCGCGCTGGAGTGGTTGCCGCAGGAAACCATCTTGTTCGACCGCTGCGCGCTTCGCCGTGAGCTAAGGGTCACGATGGCGGAGGGTGCATGGTTTCTAGGCGTCGAGCAGTGGGTATTCGGCCGCACGGCGATGGGGGAGCGGGTAACGCACGGGCGTATCCACGACCTGATCACAATCGATCGGGGCAGGAAAAAAGTGCTGCATGACGCCGTGCGCTTCGATGGGGCGGTGCAGGATGTGCTGGACCGCCCGGCAAGTGCTGCGGGCGGACGGGCGGTGGCGACGCTGATCCACGTCGGACCCATGGCGGAAACGCACGTCGCGCCGCTCCGTTCTGCGCTGGTGGCATGGGATGCGGGCGTCTCGGCGTGGGACGGGATGCTGGTCGCGCGCATTGTCGCGCAAAATGGCGCGTGCCTCCGCGCCGCGGTCGTGGCAGGATTGAATATATTGCGCGCGGGCCGCCCGTTGCCGCGCGTGTGGGAGTGCTGAATGCATCTAACGCCGCGTGAGAAGGACAAGCTGCTGATCGCCATGGCTGCCACCGTCGCGCGCCGCCGGCTGGAGCGGGGGGTCAAGCTCAATCATCCGGAGGCGATCGCTCTCATTGCCGATTTCGTGGTGGAGGGCGCGCGCGATGGGCGGAGCGTGGCGGATCTGATGCAGGCGGGCGCACACGTGCTGACGCGGGCGCAGGTGATGGAGGGCATCGCCGAGATGATCCATGACGTGCAGGTGGAAGCGACGTTCCCGGACGGCACCAAGCTGGTTACCGTGCACGAGCCGATAAGATGATCCCCGGCGAAGTCGTCACCGCCGACGGTCATATCGCGTTGAACGAGGGCCAGCCGCGAACGCAGATCGACGTCAGCAACACCGGCGACCGTCCGATCCAGGTCGGCAGCCATTATCATTTTGCCGAGACCAACATGGCGCTGCATTTCGACCGGGCGGCGGCGCGCGGTCAGCGGCTGGATGTGGCGTCCGGCACCGCGGTGCGGTTCGAGCCGGGGCAGATCCGGCGGGTGACGCTGGTGCCGTTTCGCGGCGACCGGGTGGTGTATGGCTTTCAGGCCAAAATAAGCGGCGCGCTATGATCACCCGCCGCGCCTATGCCGACATGTATGGCCCCACCACGGGGGACCGCGTGCGCCTGGCGGACACCGATCTGTTCGCGATCGTCGAACACGACCACACGATCTATGGTGAGGAAGTCAAATTCGGCGGCGGCAAAGTCATCCGCGACGGCATGGGGCAGTCGCAGCGGTCCCAGGCAGAGGGGGCCGTCGATACCGTCATCACCAATGCGCTGATTATCGACCACTCCGGTATCTATAAGGCTGACCTCGCCATTCTGCACGGCCGCATTCACGCGATCGGCAAGGCAGGTAATCCGGATATTCAGCCCGGTGTCACCATCATTATCGGCCCCGGCACGGAGATTATTGCCGGCGAGGGCAAGATACTGACCGCGGGCGGCGTCGATAGCCATATCCACTTCATCTGCCCGCAGCAGATCGAGGAGGCGATCAGCTCCGGCGTCACCACTCTGGTCGGCGGCGGCACGGGTCCCGCGACCGGCACCAGCGCCACGACGTGCACGCCGGGTCCGTGGCATTTGGCGCGCATGCTGCAGGCGGCGGAGGGCCTGCCGGTCAACCTCAGCTTCGCCGGCAAGGGCAATGCCAGCCAGCCGCAAGCGCTGGAAGAAATGCTGCGCGCGGGCGCGTCCTGTTTGAAGTTGCACGAAGATTGGGGCACGACCCCCGCGGCGATCGACTGCGCGCTCAGTGTGGCGGACCGGTTCGACGTGCAGGTGATGCTGCATTCGGACACGCTGAACGAAAGCGGGTTTGTGGAGGACACGATCCGCGCCTTCGCCGGCCGCACGATCCACGCGTATCATACCGAGGGTGCGGGCGGCGGTCATGCGCCGGACATCATCAAGATCGCAGGCCTCCCGTATGTCTTGCCGAGCAGTACGAATCCCACCCGGCCCTACACATCCAATACGTTGGACGAACACCTCGACATGCTGATGGTCTGCCATCACCTCGATCCGGCCATCCCGGAGGACGTGGCGTTCGCCGAGAGCCGCATCCGGCGGGAGACGATCGCGGCCGAGGACATCCTGCATGATCTGGGTGCGATCAGCATGATCAGCTCCGACAGCCAAGCGATGGGCCGCGTCGGCGAAGTCATCATCCGCACCTGGCAGACCGCGCATAAGATGAAGCAGCAGCGGGGCGGCCTGGATGACAACACCCGGATCAAGCGTTACATCGCAAAATATACGATCAACCCCGCGATTGCTCAGGGCCTCAGCCATGAGGTCGGCGATGTGACGCCGGGTAAGCTCGCCGACCTGGTGCTGTGGTCGCCGGCGTTCTTCGGTGTGAAGCCGGACTTGGTGCTCAAGGGCGGCATGATCGCTGCAGCGCCGATGGGCGACCCGAACGCCAGTATTCCCACACCGCAGCCGGTGCATTACCGCCCGATGTTCGGTCAGTTCGGCCGGGCGATGGCGGAAACCTGCGTGACGTTCGTGAGCCAGGTGGCGCTCGATGAGGGCATCGGCCACCGGCTCGGCCTCAGCCGCCGGCTATCGGCGGTGCGCAACACCCGTGGACAGATCGGCAAACGCAGTATGATCCACAACGACGCCTGCCCGGTGATCGAGGTCGATCCGGAGACGTATGAGGTCCGCGCGGATGGCGTTTTGCTGACATGCGAGCCGGCGACCGTGCTGCCGATGGCGCAGCGGTATTTCCTGTTCTGATGCGCGCCGCCGCGATCCTGCCCGCCGGAACATGGGACCTCACCACGGCGCAAGACCGGGTGCTGATCGATTTCGACCGTCGCCATCGCCGCCGGATCGTGTTGATCACCGAGGCCGGGGCCGAGCTGTTGGTGGATTTACCACAGGCGGCGCGGCTGCGTGAGGGCGACGGGCTGGTTCTAGATGCGGGCGGCATCGTCCATGTGCTGGCCCGGCCCGAGGCGTTGCTCGACATCCATGCGCATGACGCGGCCGGGTTGGTGCGTATTGCCTGGCATCTCGGCAACCGGCATTTACCGGTGCAGATGTTGGGGAGCCATATGCGCATCCGGGCGGACCACGTGATCGCCGACATGGTGCGGGGCCTGGGCGGGTATGTGGACGAAATCGTGGCGGCGTTCGATCCGGAGGCGGGGGCCTATGCCGGCGGCGCGGCGCATCGTCATGACGAGTAGCAGGAGCATCTAGAGGAGCCGGCGTACAACGAGTGTCCGGCTCCGTCATCGCGAGCCGCTTGGCGCGGCGATCCAGGGGCCACGAGCGCGCTTGTTGCCCCTGGATTGCTTCGCCAAGCGGCTCGCAATGACGGGATTAGAAAGTGTTAGGCTCGGTGCCGTAGGATTTCGCTGTCGTGGCGCCGAAGGCCGGATGGGGTCGCCGCATATCGCCCGTCTGGAAGTTGTTCGGAGAAGCCCAGTGTCGCTAGCCGGATCAGGCACGGCCCGTCTTTAAGCCCCGCGGGGCGACCGGGTTCACCGCATAAAATCACGCGATGCAGGGCCGACCGGCAGCAGGTCTCAAGGTAGGGCTCGTTCCACATGCGTCAGGTGTAAGCACGCCCGCCACCCTTCTCAAGGGCCGGACGATCGGGCAGACAGGCCGCATGACACCCGCCCTCGTTTCCCGCCTGATGCCCGCCCTCCGCCATGTGGACGCGGAGCGGGCGCATCGGCTGGCGATCCTGGCGCTGCGGCTGGGGTTGGCCGGGCGAGATGGCTGGGAGCATCCGGCGCTGGCGGTCGAGGCCATGGGGCTGCATTTCCGCAATCCGATCGGGCTTGCGGCGGGGTTTGATAAGGACGCGATGGCGCTGCGTGGCTTGCGGCGGCTGGGCTTCGGGTTGATCGAGGCGGGGACGGTGACGCCGGTGGCGCAGGCGGGCAATCCGCGGCCGCGGGTGTTCCGGCTGGAGGCGGACGGGGCGGTGATCAACCGGTATGGGCTGAATAACCGCGGCCTGTCGGCGTTCGTCCACCGCCTCGCCGCCGTTTCGCGGAGCGCGGTGCCGATTGGGGCCAATGTCGGCATCAACAAGGACGGGGCGGAGCCGGAGCGCGATTATCCGGTGTTGGTCGCCGCCGTCGCCCCGCACGTGGACTACATCGTGATCAACGTGTCGTCTCCCAACACGCCGGGGCTGCGGGATTTGCAGGGTGAGGCGCGGCTGCGGGGGATCCTCGATGCGGTGCGCGCCCATGTCCCGGTGCGTCCGCCGTTGCTGGTGAAGATCGCGCCGGACCTGCCGGAGGGCGGACTCGAAGCGATCGTCGGTGCGTGTATCGAGTGTGGGGTGCAGGGACTCGTCGTTTCCAACACGACCGTCACGCGGGCGGGCCTGATCTCACGGGCACGGTGTGAGGCAGGGGGCCTGTCAGGGCCGCCGCTTCGGGAATTGAGCACGCAGGTGCTGCGGAAGGCGGCTCGGCTCGCGTCCGGGCGGCTCACGCTGATCGGCTGCGGCGGGGTTTCGACCGGGGCGGACGCGCTGGAGAAAATCCGGGCCGGGGCGCATTTGGTGCAGCTTTATACGGCCTTCAGCTATGCGGGTCCGGGGCTCATTGGGCGCATCAAGCGGGAGCTGCTGGTGGCGATGCGCGCCCAGGGCTTCCGCACCATCAGCCAGGCGGTCGGGGCAGATTTATGATCCATATCGAGCATTTCGGTCCGCTGGCGGCGCAGTATGACGGTTTCATCCTCGATTTGTGGGGCGTGATCCATGACGGCGTCCGGCCGTATCAGGGGGCCCCCGAATGCCTGGCCGCCTTACGCGCGTCGGGCAAGCGGGTCGTGCTGCTGACCAACGCGCCCCGGCGGTCGGCGCAAGTGCAGGAGCAACTGCGCGACATGGGCCTGCCGGCCACGCTGTATGATGGGATCATGACGTCCGGTGAGGCCACCCATCTCATGCTGCGGGACCGGCCGGATGCGTGGTCGCGGGCGCTGGGGCCGAAGCTGTATCATTTGGGGCCGGAGCGGGACCGCAACGTGGTCGAGGGTCTCGGCTACCTCGTGCAGGATACGCCGGGCGGGGCCGATTTCATGCTGAACACCGGGCCGGACGACCACGCCAATCCCACCGACCCGGCCGCCTATGATGCCGAGCTGGCGGTGGCCGTGGCGGAGGGTCAGAAGATGATTTGCGCCAACCCGGACCTCGAGGTCATCCGTGGCGGCGTGCGGGTGGTGTGCGCCGGGTCACTCGCGATGCGGTATGCGGCGCTGGGCGGCGATGTGCGCAACCTCGGTAAGCCGGACCCGGCGATCTACCAGCCGGTTCTCACGATGTTGGGTGGGGGCCGGATTTTGGCGGTGGGGGATGCGCTGCGGACCGATATCGCCGGGGCGGCCGCGATCGGCGTCGATGCGTGCTGGGTGTTGGGCGGTCTGCACGGGGCACACCGGGCGGGGCCCGCGGCGATCGAGGCGGAGGCAGCGTCGGCGGGGCTGACCCCCGTGGCGTGCATTCCCAGTTTTGTGTGGTGAGTCCGAAGGCCGCTGCCGTTACGCGTGCCCGGCGGTGCCGCTGAGCCAACTCGGGTCCACGTGCAGGATCTGCATTGCCCGGCGCCACTTCGTCGGATGGTCGTCGTCGAACAACACGTCGAGCTTCGCGGGGGCCGAGAGCCAGAAATTATCCTGCATCTCCTGATCCAGCTGGCCCGGACCCCAATGCGCATAGCCCAGCGCCAGCAATCCCTCCCGCGGGCCACCGCCCTGGGCGATCTCCTGCAGCACGTCGAGGCTGGCGGTCAGCGCCAGCTGGTCATCGACCCGGAGGCTGCCGTCGCTGGTCCAGTCCGAGGTATGCAGCACGAACCCGCGTCCGTGATCGACCGGGCCGCCCTGGCACAGCTGGATTTGCCGAGCGGGTGGCACGGGCCGCACCTCGAGCTGTTCCAGCAGGGCATCGAAACTCGGCTTGGCCAGGGGCTGATTCAGCACGATCCCCATGGCCCCCTCCCTCGTATGCGCACACAGCAAGATGACGGTCTGCAAGAAGCGCGCGTCGTCGATCGCCGGCATGGCAATTAAGAGCTGGCCCGTGAGATTAGTGTCATCATGGCGGTGCATGCCTCATACTTTGGACCGATGTCACGCAAGAGCAAGCGTCTTGCGTGACAGACATCGTGGGGAAAGCTAAGGGTGCGCCCCATGCAGCCCGAGGAACACGCGAGCATGATTAAGGTCGGCGATACCATTCCATCCCAGAAGCTCACCTCCGCCACGGCGGATGGGCCGAAGGAGCTCAGCACCGAGGAGATTTTCGCCGGTAAGAAGGTTGTGATGTTCGCGGTGCCTGGCGCCTTCACGCCGACGTGCAGCGCGCGCCATTTGCCGGGCTACGTGCAAAATATCGATGCGCTGCATGCCAAGGGCGTGGACCGGATCGTCTGCCTGGCCGTCAACGACCCGTTCGTGATGGGGGCGTGGGCCAAGGAGCAGGGGGTGGACGGACGGATCACCATGCTGGCGGACGGCAGCGGCGCGTTCACCCATTCGGTGGGGCTCGAGCTCGACCTCACGGCGCGCGGACTTGGTATCCGCAGCCAGCGCTACGCCATGGTGGTGGAGAACGGGAAGGTAACGCATCTGGACGTCGAACCGCCGGGCGGGTTCGAGGTGAGCAAGGCCGAGCACGTGCTGGCCCTGCTCTGACGATGCTAACCCGGCGCGCCCTGCTCTGGTCCGCGCCGGCCCTGCTGGCGACCGGGTCCGTCGCGGGCGCTGCCACGTTCAGCCTGACGGAGGCGTCGTTCGGCCTGGCCATCACCCGGTATTCGGTCAAGATGCCGGGCTGGGGGACGCGGCCCCCGCTCACGCTGTGCGCCGTGGCCGATCTGCATGCCGGGGAACCGTGGATGACGCTGGACCGCGTCGCCCACATTGTCGAGACGGCGAACGCGCTCCGGCCTGACCTCATGGTCGTGCTGGGTGATTTGCCGGCGCATTACCGGCTGATTACCCGCAATTATCCGCCGGCTGAGATCGCGGCCGTTCTGGCGGGGTTACGGGCACCGCTCGGCCGTTATGCGGTGCTGGGCAATCATGATTGGTGGGATGACCCGCGCTTTTCCGGGCGGGACCGCGAGGGACATCCGGGCGAGGCCGAGATGCATGGTACGCTGGAGCGGGCCGGCATTCCCGTGTTGACCAACAGCGCGATGGTATTGCCGCACGGCGATGGCGTGTGGCTGCTGGGCACCGAGAGCGGGTGGGTGCGGACGGTGGGCGGCAACCCGTCCGGGCCGTCCGACCTCGGGGCGGCGCTGGCCATGGTGAACGATGACCGCCCAGCGCTGTTGCTGGCGCATGAGCCGGACATCTTTCCCATGGTCCCCCCGCGCATCGGCCTCACGCTCTGCGGCCATACCCATGGAGGGCAGGTGCGGCCCCTGGGCCGGGTCGTTTCCGTCCCGTCCCGCTATGGGGCCCGCTACGCCTATGGCCATATCGTCGAGGGGGGCCGGCAGATGGTGGTGTCGGGCGGCCTAGGCTGTAGCAAAGCCCCGATCCGCTGGGGCATGCCACCCGAATTGACGGTGGTCACGCTTAGTTAACGGCGTCGATTCTGCCGACCGACAGGATTTCTTCCCCCTCTCCCTCCGAGAGAGGGCCGGGGTGAGGGAAACGGCCAGGCCGGGCCCTAGAGCATGTTCGGTGCTGATAAACGCACCGAATATGCTCTAGCGTATTGTTTTAGAGCGCGGAACCTCGGGTCAGGCGAAGCCACCTGATTCGATACGGCTCTAATCGCTCGAAGCCGCCTCACCCCATACAGGCTGGCACCGGGTGCCTCCCGCACCCCAGCCCTCTCCCGGAGGAGAGGGGGGAGGCGGCTCTTTTATGTTGGATGTTAACGGGACGCTTCGTTCAACGACAACACGACAACGACGTGTTGGATGTTAACGGGACGCTTCGTTCAACGACAACACGACAACGACGCGCCCGTGCCCGGCGGTCCGGTCCACGGTCAGGGCGCGCGTCGGATCGCCCTTCGCCAACGCCCGCACCAACCGCATGCCGAGCCCCTTCGGTTCCACACCCTCGGTGAACCCGGGGCCCTCATCCTCGACCACCACTTCGATCCCGGTGCCGACCCGGCGCAGGCTGACGGTGATGGTGCCGCGGCCATACTTGATGGCGTTGGTCACCAATTCGGACACGACGAGGCCGAGCGGCGTCACGTCATCGGCCGGCAGGCGGATCGGCTCAGTCACCAGCGTGATCGTTCGCTGGTGATCCCCTTCACCCGCCAGGGCCTGCATATCCTCGACCAGGCCGCGGAGATAATTTCCGGCGTCGGTTTCGGCCACCGAACCGCCTTCATATAACCGTTGATGCACCGCCGCGATCGTCATAATTCGCTGGGCGGCCTCCTCCAGTTTTTCGCGTACGTCGCCTGGCTCGAAGCCCCGCGCCTGCAGCTGCAGCAGGGTGCGCACGAGCTGCAGCGAGTTCTTTACCCGATGATGCACCTCCTGCATCAGCAGGTCTTTTTCACGCAGCAGCTCGTCCTTGGCGGCTTCGGCGGCAAAGCGGGACAGTGCCGCCGACAACACGTTCCCGACCGATTGCAGGAACGCGGTGTCGGCCTCCACGAACTCATGCCGGTTGGTGCTGTCCACCTCCAGCACCCCGAACGGCTCCTGTGTCTCCCCGGCGACGGGCACATTGATCGCGCTATGGATGTTGTGTTCCAGCAATAGGGGTGGCGTGCGGAACCGGTCCTCGGCCGGCAGATCATTGACGCGGGTGGGGTTGCCGGTATGCAGCGCGTAGCCGGCCGGACTATCCATGCCGCCGCCGATGACGGCGCGGCCCACGGTGCCCGGCCTCCAGCCGATTCCGGCGACGACCAGGAAATCGTTGGTGTCCGGACGGAAGCTCAGCACCTTAGAAAACTTGGTCTGTAGCCCGCCGGCCGCCACCCGGCACGCCTCATCCAAGACCATCGCCCGTTCCGGGACCGCCAGGGCCTGCACGCCGAATTGGGCCACGAGTTCCTGCTGATGCAGGCGCAATACCAACTCCGCCGGGGTCAAATCCACGGCTCGCGCGACGTAAGAAGGTTCTAATCCAGACATAGTTATGTCCCTTAGCACGGTTTTCCCGCCAACATCAGGCGTAGCGACCGGTTCAAAACGGCGTCTGGGCTGTCGACGCTTCAGCGACTTGTGCAACACCCCCGGGGTGGCGTCGCCAAGACCCGATCCTGCAATATCTCACGCAATTCGCGGTCACGATGCAAGGATGTTTGCCGTCGAAACCCGGCCGGCATGCGCTATCTTGGCCTAGGATCGTACCGTGGTGAGGTGAGTATGACAGCCATCGATGGCGTGCAAAACGGCCCATTCTGGCCGGAGACCGTGCTCTGACGTCCGGCGTGTCATCTGGCGTGTCGCCCGGCGCGCGGGCTTGGATCCGGGCGTTGGAGCGGACGGCACCGCTGCAGGGGGGCATGGCCCCGGCGCTGGCCACCCGGCTCGATGCGCTGGCTGCGGAGTTCGGGGACGCGCCGGCGCTGCTGTCGGACGGGGTCTGCCTGAGCTATCGGGAGCTGGCGGGGCGGGTCAATCAGGGGGCGCGCTGGGCGCTGTCGGCGGGCGTCGGCCGCGGCACGGTGGTGGGGCTGCTGATGCCGGGCGGACCCGAGTATGTCGCGCTGTGGCTGGGCATCACACGCGTGGGCGGCGTGGTGGCGCTGCTGAACCCGGCGCTGGGCAGTGCGGCCCAGCTTCACTGGATCGACGCCGCCGGGGCCCGGTTCGTGATTACGACTCCGCCAGACCGGGACGGATTTTCGGCGGCACCGCTCGATCATCCCGGTCCTGGGCTCGCGGACCGTGCGCTGCTTATCTTCACCTCCGGCACGACGGGCATGCCCAAGGCCGTGAACCTCACCCACGGACGGGTTCTGGAATGGAGTTTGTGGTTCGCCGGGCTGATGGATGCGCGGGCGACGGACCGGATCTATAACTGCTTGCCGCTCTATCATAGCGTCGGCGGCGTCGTCTTCGTGGGCTCCATGCTGGTCGCTGGTGGTTCGGTCCTGTTGCGGGAACGGTTTTCCGTGGGACGGTTCTGGGACGATGTGGCGGATCACGCGTGCACGATCTTTGCCTATATCGGCGAGTTATGCCGCTATCTGCTGGCGGGCGGACCGCCGTCGCGGACGCACCGGCTGCGGCTGGCATGCGGCAATGGGATGCAAGGGCCGGTCTGGACCGCGTTCCAGGAGCGGTTCGCGATCCCCCAGGTGCTGGAGTTCTATGCCGCGACCGAGGGTGGATTGTCGCTCTATAACGTGGACGGCAGGGTCGGCGCGATCGGACGCATCCCAGGCTATTTGGCACACCGCTTTCCGGTGCGGCTGCTGCATTGCATCGATGGGGAGCCGGTGCGGGACGCCGCGGGGCGGTGCATCGTGGCCGGCCCGGATGAGCCGGGGGAGGCAGTGAGCCGGCTGAACACCGCGCCCGACATCTACACCGACCGCGCCGCCACCGAGCGTAAGCTGTTGCGCGACGTCGTGGCCCCCGGCGATGTGTGGTTTCGCAGCGGCGACCTGATGCGGCGGGACCGGGCCGGGTATTTCTATTTCCTGGACCGGCTCGGCGACACGTTCCGGTGGAAGGGGGAGAACGTAGCGGCGTCCGAGGTGCAGGCCGTGGCCGGGACCTGCCCGGGCGTACTCGCGGCGGCCGTGTATGGCGTGACGGTGCCGGGTCAGGAGGGCAGGGCGGGGATGGCGGCGCTGGTGGTGGGGCCGGGCTTTGCCTGGGATACGCTGCATCGGCGGCTTACGGCGGCGCTGCCGGCCTATGCGCGTCCGGTGTTCATCCGGCTCTGCCCCACGCTCGAGAGCACGGGGACGTTTAGGCCGATGAAGACGACGTTGCGGGACGAGGGCTGGGCCGGGATCGACGACGTCTTTACGTGGACGGAGGCGGGCTATGTCAAGTTGGACCGCGGACGCACGACCGCGATCCTGCAGGGCACGCTTCGGATTTAGCGCCCGTTACAGCGCCCGGTTGGCCCGCGCCACCACGGCGTCGAACAACACCTGGCACCCCGCTTCGGCCTCCGCCGGCTCGATGCTCTCTGCTTCGTTGTGGCTGAGGCCGTCCTTGCAGGGCGTGAAGATCATGGCGGTGGGGATGTGGCGCGCGACATAAACCGCGTCATGCCCGGCGCCGGAGACGATCTCCCGCGCGGAATAGCCGAGCCGGGCGGCACCCTGGCGCACGAGCTCGATGCAGGCCGGGTCGAACGGTTGCGCGGGGATGCGGAATTTCTCGTGGATTGCCAGTTGCACCCCGCAATCCCGGGCGATGAACCCCGCCTCCCGCGGGAACTGCACGGCCAACCGGGCGATCTCGGCCTCATCGGGATGGCGGAATTCGACGCTGAACCGGACCTCACCGGGGATCACATTCGGGCTGTTGGGCTCGACAAAAAGCTGGCCGACGGTGCCCCTACCATCGTCGCCACGCGCCCGCATCATGCGGTCCACCAGGTCGATGACCCGGGCGGCGCACACCAGCGCGTCCCGGCGGGCGGAGGGCGGCGTGCTTCCGGCATGGCTGTCCTGCCCGGTGGCGATGGTGGTGAACCAGACCTGAGCCTGCGCGCCGGTGACGATGCCGATCTGCTTGTGCTCCCGTTCCAGGATGGGGCCTTGTTCGATATGCAGCTCGAAATACGCATCGGCGGCGAATGGACGCGCGGGCTCCGGGCCGCGGTAGCCGATGCTGTCCAGCGCCGCGCCGACGCTGATGCCGTCCGGATCGACCAGCGCCTCGGTGGCGCCCTGGTCATACACCCCTGCCCAGACGCCCGAGCCCATCAGGCTTTGACCAAATCGGGCGCCTTCTTCATCCGTCCAGTTCACCAGCTCGACCGGGGCCTCGGTGGTGATGCCGAGGTCATGCAGGGTGCGCATGACTTCGAGCCCAGCCATGACGCCAAGCGCGCCATCGAACTTACCGCCAGTCGGCTGACTATCCAAATGGCTGCCGAGCAGGACCGGCAGGCGGGCGCCGTCCCGGCCCGGGCGGCGGGCAAACATGTTGCCCATGCCGTCCACCCGCAATGTAAGGCCCGCGTCGCGGCATAGCCCGGCGAAATGGTCGCGCCCGGCGCGGTCCACCGCGCCCAGCGCCAGCCGCCGCACCCCGCCCTTTGCCGTGGCACCGATGGTCGCCATGTCCATCAAGCTGTCCCACAGCCGCGCGCCGTCGATTCTTTGGTTCGTGGCCATGCCGGGTCCCTTTGGTTTCATACGGTTTATTGTCGTGCGGCCATGATGGATGCATAGAGGTATAAATAGAGAGAGATGCAGGCATCATGCCGCACCTGCGAACAGAGGACCACAATGGCCCCGCTTTTCCTCGTTAACGGCCCGCGGCGATGATGCGGCCGGGGTTCGCGTGGATGCTGCTGACGCTGGGCGGATGCACGCTCGTGGACCAGAACACATTTAATTCCCACGCCGGAGATGCGCCGGTTGTTGCCCCCGTCCCGGTCGTCGCGGCCCCACCCACGCCCGATCCGCTGGCACTCCTGACAATCTTTGACACTGCCGGGGCTCCACCGGGCGTGACGCCGGCCACCAAGGCCGACATCCACCGGGCCGTCGTCGCGGCGCGGGCCCGTAAGCCGGATATGTCATTCGATGTCACCGCCATCGTCGCACCCGACGCCACGACAGCCGGGCCGGACGCGCCGGCCATCGCTCGCGCCATCGTGGATGACGGGGTCTCGCCCTCGCGGGTTCACCTCGCCGCCCGGCCCGAAGCGGGGGCGAGCGGCCGCGAGGTTCGCGTCTTCGTGCATTAATATCATGCCGCATCCGCTCATCCGCCTGTCGCCGAAGCAGGACCGCCGGCTGAAATCCGGCCACCCCTGGGCGTTTAGCAACGAGCTGGCGATGACCCCGGAGCATCGCACATGGCCGCGCGGAATGACAGTCCGGATCGAGGGCGATGACGGCTGGCGTCACGGCACGTTCATGTTCAACCCGCACAGCCTCATCGCGGCCCGGCGGTTGGACCATGACCCCGATGCGATGATCGACGCGGACTGGATCGGTGCCCGCTTGGCCGAGGCGATCGCCCTGCGCGCGCGGGTGACGCCGGGGGCGCATCACCGTCTGGTGCATGCCGAGGCGGACCGGCTGCCGGGGTTGATCATCGATCGGTTCGGCGACATGGCGGTCGTGCAGGCCAATACCGCCGGCATGGACCGCATGCTGCCGGAGATCACGGCCGGGCTGCGCGATCTGCTACCGCTCCGTGCCATCGTCGCCCGCAATGATAGCGCCGCCCGGCTCCAGGAGGGTCTGACTCAGGAGGTGACGCAGCTGTTCGGTGATAGCAGCGCAGCGATGGCGGAGGAGGGCGGGGTGCGGTTTCCGGTCGATCCGCTGGGCGGTCAGAAGACAGGTTTCTTTTATGATCAGGGTCCTAATCGCGAGATGATCGCCCGCCTCTCCCCCGGCGCGCGGGTGTTGGACGTGTTTTGTCATACAGGGGCGTTCGGCCTCCGGGCGGCGGCGGCGGGGGCAGATTCGGTGCTGTTGGTCGATAGCTCGGCACCGGCGCTGGATCAGGTGCGCGGCGGGGCAGCTCTCAATGGCCTATCCGGGATCACGACCCGGCGTGGCGACGCGTTCGATACGATGCAGGCGTTGGGCGTCGAGGGGGAGCGGTTCGACATCGTCGTGTGCGACCCGCCGGCGTTCGCGAAATCGAAGCGGGATCAGGAGGCGGGGCTGCGAGCCTATCACCGGATGACCCGGCTCGCGGTGCCGCTAGTGCGCCCGGGCGGTTTTTTGTTTGTCGCGTCATGCAGTCATCATGCGCCGCTCGACCTATTCACGGCACAAGTGACGGGCGCCGTGTTGCGGTGCAAGCGAGACGCGCGGGTTATTCATTACGGTGGAGCCGGGCCGGACCATCCTGTTCACCCGCAACTTCCCGAAAGCGCCTATTTGAAATCGCTTCTTCTTCATTTGGCATAAAATCTTCGCGGACGGGCGGACCATGACCTGATATGGAGGCGTCGCGCGTGGCATACGGCCACGGCGCGGACAGGATGCCCCTATGTCATCGTCACTGGCCTCATCTGAAATCGAGTCACCCGACCGGGTGACCGCCAAGACACCGCTGCCGGGTCGCGCACAGCTCCGCCTGGCGGCCTCGTTCCAATCGCCCATCGTGGCCAAATCGATTTGGCAATTCGTCTCCACCGGAGCGGCCTATGCCGGGATCCTGGTCGCGATGTATGCCGCGTATTCCGTCTCGGTCTGGCTGAGCCTCGCGCTCGTCATCCCGGCCGCTGGCCTGGTCGTTCGTTTATTCATCATCCAGCACGATTGTGGGCATGGCGCGTTTTTCCACTCACGCCGGGCCAATTTTGTGGTGGGCGTCTTATGCAGTCTGGCCACGCTGACGCCGTTTACCAATTGGCGCCGGCATCATGCAGTCCACCATAAGCAGTGGAACAACCTCGATAGCCGTGACATGACAACCGACATCTATTCGACGTGCTTAACATTGGCCGAATATCAGGCGATGACACCGTTTCGGAAATGGATGGCCCGCACGGTAAGGCACCCGTTGATCGCTCACGTGATCGTGCCGCCGGTTGTGTTCTTGATCTTGTATCGGATCCCGTTTGAGACACCCCGCGCTTGGGTTCAGGAACGGGCCGCAGTCTATATGACAAATATCGGTATCGGCCTATGCTTGCTCGGCCTGACCTTGGCCCTTGGAATTTGGCCTGTTCTGCTGATCCAGGTTCCGATTATCGCGGTCGCTGCGATCATCGGTGTGTGGTTATTCAGTGTACAACATCGGTTCGAAGATGCTTTGTGGGCGCGGGATTCGGAATGGAGCGCTATCTCAGCAGCCATCCAAGGGAGTTCGTTCCTCCATTTACCTCCGGTCTTGCGCTGGTTCAGCGGCAATATCGGCTATCACCATGTGCATCACCTGGTGCCCCGGGTTCCGAATTACCGCTTGCAGGCATGTCATGAAGCCTGCACGGAATTGTTTGGTGGAGCCCCGGTCCTGACCCTTCGTGAGGCACTGATCGCGCCGAGTTTTGCATTGTGGGATGAAGATAATGAGCGGATGACGCCCTTTCCGAAGTGATAACACCAGGCTTACACATTCAAATTTTATTATACAATAAACTTGTCAAATTGGACTGAATGCGCGTCCATGCAAGCGTCTTAAACAAAACCTTACCATTAATTGCCGTTGTGGCGGTCAATTAACGCTCTTTTAACGACCGGAGCCATCGTCGATCAAGTATTTGTGATTGCATGAAATCCTGGATGGAACCGCTAATGCGTTTGCAAACCATGCCGTGGTGCTAGGTTTTGGTCCAACGACCCACCGACGCCTCCATTTGAACACGTGGGCGTTGCTGCCAGCCCACGATTTCCGCAATCCTCGCCGACTTCTCACGCAAGATCATCAGTGTGGCACCTGCTTCGTCTCGTTGAGATTCTTTGCCGAAAATTCGGCAGTCTTTACTCCGTTTTAACTTAAGTCAGTCAATGTCGGGATACGCCATCGGAGCGTGCCACAGCGCACGCTCACTGGTCCTAGGAGGGTCACGCATGAACATTTCCGAGGTTCCCCTTGAGCCTATGATGCCCAATCCAAGGGTTCTAATCATCGAAGAAGATGAGCCGACGGCCCAGCAATTTCTCTGCAGCATCGAACGGGCAGGTATGCTCGTCATGTGGGCCAGCACCGGTCATGCAGGGTTGACCTTGAAAGAAAGCTTCAAGCCTCAGATCATTCTGATGGATCTGAACCTCCCTGATATCAACGGGATGACCCTGATTAGCCGGCTCGCTGAAACACGGGATTGCGGGCTGATCGTCATCTCCGGCATGGCGGAGGAGGCGGACCGCATTGTCGGCCTCGAACTCGGTGCCGACGACTATATCGCCAAACCGCCTGGATTGCGGGAAATGATCGCGCGCATTCGCGCGGTCCATCGCCGGGTCAATGTCCGCGCCGAACCACGAGTGTTTGCACCAAGCGCACAGGTCCTGACGGTGGGACCGATCCGTATCAATGTCATGCATCGAACGGTTCACACCGCCGACGGCAAACGGCTGGCCCTGACCTCGGCGGAATTTACCGCGCTGGAAACACTGGCCAATGCGGGCGGTGCCGCCGTGTCGCGCGACAAACTATCCGAAGCGGCCTTACGCCGGCCATGGCGCGCCGAAGACCGAAGTGTGGATCAGCTCGTGTTCAACCTACGGCAAAAACTACCCCAAGATAACGCGGGCGGCATGTTGATACAAAGCATCCGCGGCTCCGGCTACTGGCTCCGTGCCCCCGATAAGGCAGCGCCATACTTCGCTACGGCAATGTCTGCGTAACTCCGTGCTGAACCTTATAGAGGGCATATCCATGCGCCCCGGCGGCACCGACCTCGGTTAACCAGGATGGAGGGCGGCTCTGGCTGAGTCGATTGAATAAGGTGTCCGCACCGGAGCCCAAACCGGCGGGAACCAAACCGCTCGCGGTTCGGCACACGAGGATAAGATCGACGTGCGCCGCGATGAGTTCGGGCGAAAGCGTAGCACCAGGCACGCTGTCCCATGCATCCCTAAGCCGCATGAAAGCGGCCGGATTGCGGTGATAAAGGGACCCGACCGTCAGCACGTCCGTTTGCCGTAACAATTCAGGAACAATGTTCAGCGGCGACAGCACGACTTCATGATCGTGGCCGGAAAGTAACGCAACCGCTTGTTCCATCGTGCACTCCGCGTCGGCGGCATTGTCAGACACCGCCTCGGTCGCGCCACCGGTCGCCGCGGTCGTCAAATTTGCGACCAGAGGCAGCAACAGGGCAACCCCGAGCAAACCAATCCTCGCCGACGCCCGGCGTGGGGCGGACCAGCCGCGCGATGAAACAGTGGCGATCTCGATGGGCAGCATAGCGGCCCCGAACGCAGCCGGATAAGCCAAAAATCTCACATGGATACAACCGAGGACGATTGAGCCTAACGCACATGCAGCCCCATAGAGAATAGGTACTGACCGTTGACGCACCCCGGCCACGAGCAAGAACATAAGACCCACGACGGCCGCGCTCAGAAACTCGACGGCATCGATCCAATGCGTCAGCGGCCGCATTTCTGCGATAATGTCAAAAAATGCTCGGGCTTGCTCCGCCGTCATCAATCCGGCCGTTTCCCGTAAGACCTGTGGGAAGGCGATCAACCACCCCACGGCGCTCATAGCGATCGCGACCATTGTGGGGCCCCGCCCAACTCCCGCGATGGGCAAAAGCCCGCACCCCGCTATGGCACCCGCGAACCAAACGAACATCCAAGAAAGCCTGTCTGGCTCGGCGACCCAATGACCATTCAGGGGCGGATCAACCCACCACGCGGCAATAGTGACTATAAAAAAGCTAAGGCCGGCATAGCCCGGTTCACGGGCCACCCATGATCGGCCAGGGGCTAGCACCCAATGTAGCCACAGGCCGCCCACGCCCATGAGAATGAACGGCAAACACTCGGGACTTATCCAAAGCCCGGAACCCGCCCAGACTCCCGACGCCCACCCCGCCCCCGCCTGCCCTTGCCAGCTCCGCAGCACCCACCCGGAAACAACCACCGCAATGACCACCAGCAGGATATGATGGTGAACCACTCCTGCGAATCCATACGCCATCACCGGCGAAGCCACGCCAATTACAACCCCCGGGAGCCATACGGGGGTCGAAACCGCCACATTCCGGGCGAGCGCCGCGCCGGTCCATCCCAGCGCTAAACCGAGCAAGCCTCCACAGATCGGACCAAAGCCAAGCGCGACCAGGTCAACCGCCCGTGTCCAACCCAAAAAGATCGCGAGCGGGGCCGCCAACATCAACAGCAGGCTATCCAGCGCATGGGACCAATGTAGCACGGTCCCCAGACCTGAGCCGTCTCGCGCCACGACATGTAACGGCGACCCGCTTTGGATGATGTCGCGCAGGCGGACCAGCCGCATCGCGCTGTCCGGATTGAGCAATCCCCCGCTCAGCAATTTCGGGTTTACGGTCGCCGACTCGATCAGGTCGATAACAAAAGGAATGAGGAAGCACCAAACGGCCAACTTGGTGCGAAACCGGAATGGCATCATCGATCCAGTCCGATTCTCAGCATCATGCGGTCAACTCCAATAAGCGCGCATCAATAGGATTGACTGCGATGTTGTTCGTCAATTAATGGAAACCGGCGCCCGAACAAGCCCAATTTTCAAATGGTCAAGATTAGATATAAAGGGTGACAAATGTTGATGCTAACGACCTGCCCAAGATGACGAGTTTACGCCGTTTTCAGATGTTTACCGCGCTCTTCACGCTCGCTGCGTATGTATTTCCTTCACCGGGGGGCGCGGTTGATTTTGCGAGCGCGGCGACATGTCAAGCCGCCGGGTCTTCTGCAGAACGAGCCTATGGGTTGCCCCAGGGAATTTTGCTGGCCATCGGCCGGGTCGAAAGTGGACGGCGGCAACCGGTGACCGGCCAAATAGTGCCGTGGCCGTGGACCATAAATGCTGCCGGCACCGGACATATGTTCGACAGCCTCAACGAAGCGGTCGAAGCGACTCAGCGTTTGCGGGACCAGGGGACACAATCGATCGACGTAGGTTGTTTCCAAGTGAATTTGCAACATCATCCGACGGCCTTTCGCGACATGATGGACGCTTTTGACCCGAAGGCGAACGCTGGATATGCCGCCCGTTTCCTCGCGGGCCTCTATACCAAACTTCATACCTGGGAAGACGCGGTCGCAGCCTATCATTCATCGACGCCCGAACTGGGCACGCCCTACCGCGAGCGCGTCATGCTAAATTGGGCACGCAATGATGGTGGTTCGGACTCATCCCAGGGAGTGGCACCCGGCTCCACGATAAGTCGCGCTATGGGGCCCACCCTGGGTGCGACATGGTCGCCGGCGATGGTCCAATTTGGCATGCAGGTATGGACACCGAGTCGAAATGGTGAGGCCGGCAATGTGATCTCTATTAATGCTATTTCGGGGGTAAAAAATGGCGGACGGGCCGCTCTGGCTCGCTCTTCGGTTGCTGGGCATGTGGAAATCGGTGGCGCTGGCTGGTCCGGTTGTGCCAGGCTGCTACAGCAGATGGGTCCCGCGAGCAAGCTGAAAAAGTGTTAAAACTGAGACAACAGTTTCTCGCACTTCTTTAATGGTGTTCCCCTCAACTCTATCGTAATCAGAACTAGCCTGCTGGAAACCAGGTCGCTCAGCTGAGCCACCGCCGTGGCCAGCGAGCCCGAACAGAAAGGATACCGCAATGACGAAGCTTGTTAAGACTTGGATGAGCCTGAAGACCGATCGTAAGGGCGTGACTGCTCTCGAATACGGCTTGATTGCGGCGCTTGTTGCCGTCGCGATGATCACGGGTGCCACCACGCTCGGCACGAATGTCAATAAAACGTTTAATAAGGTTGCGACCGCCATCGGCAGCACATAAAGACTGACCGTATCCCGACAGCGCTCAGCAGGAAACCGTGGTTCGCCTGCTGAGCCGCTTCGGACATAGTTGCAAACAACGATAATTTTTAACAAGATATTAGGTATTCTCTTGTAGCCTGCTCAAACGCTCGAGGTCGCCTCGACGAGTAAGGTATGAGGGAGCACAATGGAACCATCTTCAATTTCCGTCATCGTGGTTTTTCGCCTGGGTCTGAGCTACCTTGCCACCGTAGGCGCAACCAGCCTGACAGTGGAAAACAATCCTATGCTCGCTAGGACCGGATGACTCAAGCAATAGTTCTAACGCTGGGTGCCGCTCTTCTTGTGGGTGCTGCGATCCAGGATTTGGCGGCGAGAACGATCTCCAACAGCGGGAGCGTTTGCCTAGCCTTGCTCGGGGTCATTTTACGGGTTGGCGATGGAACCTTTGTTATTGGCCTGATAATAGCGACGGCTTTGTTCGTCATAGCCCTGGCATTCTGGAAGTTCGGCTGGCTCGGCGGCGGAGACGTGAAACTCTTGGCCGCGTCTGCAATGCTGCTGCCTCCTGCAACAGTGCCTGGCTTTCTCATGGGTGTAAGTCTCAGCGGAGGGGTGCTGTCTTTGATCTACCTTGGAACCCGCCGGCGCATCTCCAAGCCGCACTCGAGAAAACCCGACGGCCTGCTTGCAAGATCCATCAGAGTCGAGACCTGGCGTCTTCACCGTGGTGGACCTCTACCTTATGCCGTGGCAATCGCTTTCGGTGCCTTAAATGTTCTTTTCCATGAGGGAATCCCTCGATGATACGTATTGCGATGCTGCTCTTGATCGCGGCTGGCGTCGCGGGCTTTGGCGTGATTGCCTGGCTGGTCATGCCGACCGAAAACGCGACTGCCGCCGCAGCAGCACCAACCGTCACCCGTCTCTCGGTTCTGGTCGCTGCCCGGCAACTTCATCCAGGGCTTCTCCTCAAGCCGGAGGACATTACGGTGCGGGATGTGCCAGAGGAAAAATTGTCGATCGGACATGTGCTGGATCAGGCGGATGGGAAACGGGCTCTGATTGGCGGCATGGTTTTGCGTAATCTCTCCCCTGGTGATGTACTGCGCTTACCGACCGATGTGCTTCGGCCTGCCGACCACGGGTTTTTGTCGGCGGTCCTCACGCCGGGCTCTCGGGCCGTATCGGTCGCGGTTGACCTCGTGAGCGGTGCGGCCGGTTTAATTTGGCCCGGTGATCGAGTTGATTTAATTTTGACCCAGACGCTTGAGGACCCGAACACACCCTTGGGTCGTCGTGTTGTCGCCGAAACCGTCCTCCGGAACGTGCGCGTGATCGCAATCGACCAACAACTCGCGCAAGGTATGTCTGGCGCAAGCGGTGACGCGGCGCCTGCGAGGACCGTTACGCTGGAGGTTTCCTCCGAACATGCTGAGCACGTGCAAGTAGCGACCCGGCTTGGCCGCCTCTCTCTAGTGGTCCGGTCCGCCGAACCTGGAGGGGCCGTGGAACCTCATACCAACGGAACCTATGCTGGGGATGTCTCCAACGCACTCGTTGCACGAAAAGGGCCAACGGCAGCCAGCACCATTAAGGTGTTCCCAGGTACCGGTGATGGACGGGAATTCAAATTCTGATGCGCTCCGTTTTGCCATTGCTGACAATATGTCTTTGGGTCACCGCCACACCCGTGTTGGCTCAGGACGTTTCGCCGAGGCCGCCAGCTCCGGCCCCAACGACGACCGAGGGACCACGCCGCCTTTTATCTTTGGAAGCAGGGGCCGGACGCGTCTTAACGTTGCCCGCTCCGGCGGCCAACGTATTCGTTGCCGATCCAAAAATCGCAGAGGTTCGTCCCGCGAGCCCTACGAGTCTTTTTATCTTCGGTGTCAGTGCCGGCAGAACAACCGTGGTCGCAATGAACCAGGACGGTCATAGCATTGGAGAATTCGAGGTAACGGTCCGGCCGTCGAATTTCGTCGCCAGTGAGGCAGAAGCCGCCGTCAATCGCGTGTTGGGCGGTTCAAGTCATGTTCATATCACCCCTTTATCGCGGGGAATGTTGGTGACCGGAAACGTTGCCTCTGCCGGCGACGCCGCACGCGCAATCGCGGTCTTGCGGGGCTTCGTCGCCGAGGGGCAAATCGTAGAAAACCAACTTTCGGTTCGCGATTCGATCCAGGTGACCCTCAAGGTGCGGGTGATCGAAATGAACCGTAACGTGACCAGAAGTCTGGGGGTTGATTGGCATGCGTTAGGGTCCTTAGGGCGGCTGTCCCTGACGGGAGCGGTTGCAAGCGGACTCGGCGTGAGCACTGGCAGCCCCACCGGATTCCTTCGGCTTGGATCAAATGATCTCAATGCTGTCGTGCAGGCGTTGGCCAACGATAACTTGGCTCGTGTTCTTGCCGAGCCAAACCTCACGGTTATGAGCGGGCAACCTGCAAGCTTTTTAGCGGGCGGCGAATTCCCAATCCCGGTGGGCCTTGGTTCTAACAATGGAACTGCAGTCGTCACGATCATTTTCAAACAATACGGTGTTTCATTAAATTTTGTGCCGACCGTTTTGTCGGATGGCAAAATCAATTTGCATGTGGCACCCGAAGTGAGCCAACTTACTAATACAGGTGCTGTCACGCTGTCTCAAAACAACACCGCGCTATCGATCCCGGCGATTTTGACGCGTCGAGCGGACACGACGGTTGAGCTGGGAAGCGGACAAAGCTTTGCGATAGCAGGATTGTTGAGCGACCAGACGTCCCAAACCACGGCATCGATCCCGTTGTTAGGCGAGCTACCGGTGATCGGCTCTCTCTTTCGGTCTGCGGGCTATCTGCGGCAAGAAACAGAACTGGTATTTATCGTAACGCCCTACATCGTGGCACCCGTGAGTGACCCGGGTATGGTCCATGCACCGGGCGAAAACTTTACGTTACCGAACGATCTAGAGCGTATATTTTTATTACGCCAGGTTGGAGCCACGCCCGCTATCGCAGCAACGCGAATTCCCGGTCAAGCCGGCTTCGTGGTTCAGTAGGAGTGAGCATGTTCCGCGCCCTCTATGCCATAGCATTGGCCGTTTTGTTAACGGCCTGCGCTGAGGCGGACCCGTATACCACTGGCGGCGTTTGGCAGCCCACGGGTATCAATACACTGAATATCTCAACCATGGTCGTCAACAAAGGCGATTTGATCCGCGGCCGGGGGGCGACCGGAAGTAACGGCACGCTATCCGCTTCTGCGGTTACACGTCTGCTGGAAGGTAACCCAAAGCCATTACCCAAAACGGATTCTAAGAGCTCAGGGGGAAGCTGATGCCGCTTGGTGACACTGGCGCTACCGTGACAGGCACAGAGGAGATTGCGCGATCGGATCGTTCGGTTTGCATCGCCTTTGTCACCGACGGCGCGACTGAAGCGGCCCTCCAATCTGGGCTAGCCGATGTCCTTCCTGGAGGAATGGAAGCCCGCCGGGGCGGTATCCGGGGTGCGATATTGGCACTGCAAAAGATGCCAACCCCGCGGGTGCTAATCGTCGATGTCGGGGGCGAAGATTCCCCGCTGGCGGCGCTCGAGGAACTCTCTCACGTCGTCGAACCTCACGTTTGTGTTCTGGTTGTGGGAGACCTGACCAGCCTAGACTTCTATCGTGAAGTGACCCGAGGCGTCGGGGCGATGGAGTATTTGTCCAAACCATTATCTCGAGAGATCGTGGCCCGGCACTTTGGACCTCTTGCGCTCGGGCGTGCGCCGACGGGGGAAGCGGCTCTAGGTGGGCGGCTCATCACCGTGACCGGAACGCGCGGTGGCGTCGGGGCGAGCACTGTTGCAGTCAACCTGGCATGGCATTTCGGGGTTTCGTCGCGGCGCCACACTGTCTTGCTGGATCCTGATCTTCATCAGGGAACAGCCTCTTTTCTCTTGAATGTTGAGCCTGGGCGAGGATTGCGGACGGCCTTACAAACGCCGGAGCGTATAGACGCCCTGTTGGCCGAGCGTGCGGCGCAGCCGGTCACCGACCGGTTGCATGTGTTATCGGGCCAAGAACCTTTCGATGTGGAGCCAGACCACGCGCCAGAGGCAGCGGAAAAATTGCTAGATGCTTTGCGGCGTCGCTATAATTTCATTGTTGGCGACGTGCCGTTCCGGCCCCTCGCTCTCCACCGGGACCTACTTAACTTGGCCCACCGCCGTGTTTTGGTCATGGAACCAACCTTAGCCTCGATAAGAGATAGTCTCAGAATGCTCGCCCTGCGTCCCGGGCCCGCGCAAACCAGGCGAGCCGTACTCGTCCTGAATCGCCTGGGGCTCCCGGGAGGGCTATCCAGACGGCAAGTCGAAGACGCGCTCAAAATAAAAGTGGATGTGACGATACCCGATCTTCCAAAACAAGTTGGTTCGGCCGCAACACTGGGGAAGCCCGCTGCCGAGGCTCGCGGTGCTTTTCGCGACTCGATCTTGTCGCTCAGCCGCCAGGTCGCCTTTAGCCGGCTGATCGACAGCGCAGACCAAGCAGATGAGGCAGAGACTGTTTCGGCTCGTGGGTTCAGCAAATTATTCGGACGGCGGAAATGACCCCATTTGGCCGACGGGGACTGGCTCAAGGCCTCCCACCGCCCACCTTGGTCGAACGCGCGCTGGAACCGTTTATCGAACGGGCACCGACCGCTCCGCCTGAGGCCATTTCAGAGCTCCGCCAACTCTGTTTATCTCGCTTGGACCCGGCGATCGTGGCCGTCCTGTCGGCCGATCGGTTAGAAATCGAGGTTGAACGGCTCATTTCCGATCTGGCCACCGAACGTAGGGTCCAACTTAACGGGCGTGAGCAAAAAGAACTCGCGGCCGATCTGGTGCACGATATGATTGGACTGGGTCCGCTCGAGCCATTGCTCGAAGACCAGACGATTAACGACATCATGATCAACGGACCCAACCGGATCTTCATCGAACGGCATGGGAAGGTCGTCCAAAGCACTGTCCGCTTTCGCGATACCATGCACTTATGTAACGTATGTCAACGCATTGCCGCGGCGGTGGGACGTCGGGTCGATGAAGCGAGTCCGATGGTCGATGCGCGTCTCAAGGATGGGAGCCGGGTCAACATCGTATTTCCGCCGTTGGCTCTCGATGGCCCGTATGTCTCCATACGAAAATTCGCCAAAAAGAGTATCGACTTCGAACGGTTGATCGCCTTTGGTGCGATGACCAAACAAGTCGCCCGTGTTTTGGAGCTGGCGTCGAGCATTCGCTTGAATGTGGTCATTTCTGGCGGAACCGGATCCGGGAAGACGACTTTGATGAATGCGATGTCTCGGATGATCCATCAGGATGAACGGGTCGTCACGGTCGAAGACGCGGCGGAACTACAGCTCCAGCAGCCTCATGTCGTGCGTTTGGAGACACGGCCTGCCAGCCTTGAAGGTAAGGGCGAGATCACGCAACGAGATCTAGTTCGCAATGCCTTACGCATGCGTCCCGATCGAATTATCATTGGTGAGGTTCGTGCCGGTGAGGCATTTGATATGCTCCAAGCCATGAATACTGGCCATGACGGCAGCATGAGTACGATCCATGCCAACACAACACGCGATGCTCTGACGCGTATCGAAAACATGGTCCAGATGGGGAACATGGGCCTGCCATCGCGTGCGATCAGAATGCAGATTGCGGGAGCGGTGAACCTTGTCATTCAGGTCGAACGCCACCGGGATGGCGGCCGTCGCATTACGCAGGTGACCGAGATTTGCGGGATGGAAGGCGAGGTTTTCCTGTTGAACGACATTTTTCAGTTCGAGATCAGTGGTGAAGGCTCGGATGGACGGCTCAAGGGCAATTATAAGGTAAGTCGTGCACGACCAAGCTTTATGCCTCGGCTAACGTATTTCAACTTGGAGCGCGAGTGGGCACAGGCCCTTGAGGACACATGATCGGCAGTAGGTGGATCCTACTCGTCGCGCCGATCTTTCCGATCGTTTTAGCGGCAGCGGGGCTGTTGTTGGTGAGGTTACATCAACGGCAGCAAGCCATTGAGGCGCGGATCGCTACGGTCGTTTCACCGACTGTAGTGGCAGATGCCCTCGCACCCCGGGGCATCGCTCGTCAAGATCTCGGTAAGAAACTTTCGTGGCAAGATCGGCTCGGTTTCGTCTTCGGGTTCAAGCCCTCCCGGGCTGATCAGTATCGTGTGGCGTGGCCTATTGTCCTCGTCGTAACACTGGTCGTGAGCCGCGTTGCCACAATACTCTCAACTGGACTGATTGGATCGACGGCATCGTGGCTGGTATTACCGGTCATCTGGATCGTCCTAAGCAGAAGCATATTCGCACGGAGCGAAGCCAAGCGTAAGTCAGCGCTCTTGACACAGTTCCCGGACGCGTTGGGATTAATCGTGCGCGCTGTTCGGGTTGGTATCCCTGTGACTGAAGCGATGCGTGCGGTGTCGAAGGAGGCACCCGCACCAACCCGTGGTGAGTTTGACCGGGTGAGCGATCAAATCAACATAGGGACCCCTCCCGAACAGGCGTTACGTGAACTTGCACTGCGAAACGGTCTTCCCGAGTATGGCTTTTTCGCGGCTGCGCTCACCCTACAAGCCCAGACTGGAGGCGGGTTGACAGACACACTTGAGTTGTTGGCGGATGTTATTCGCAAGAGGGTGGCGTTGAAGGCACGAGGTTTTGCGCTTTCGGCTGAGGCTCGGACGAGTTCTCTGGTCCTTGGGCTGATGCCGATCGCCACCGGCTGCTTGATCGGGGCGCTAAATCCGGATTATATCAGCGTCTTATTTACTGATCGCATGGGAAACATTATTTTAGGTATAGCGGTCTTGTCTCTTTCCACAGGGATATTTACGATGCAGACAATTATACGCAAATCTCTTGGGTAGGCAATGATATGTCAACCGTGATCTTGCTGCTTCTGGCAGCCATTAGTGCAGTTTTAGTTGCAGGCGCGGCATATTTTATGTTGCGGGTCTCAGATCGCGATCTTCGGATCTCAGAGCGGACATCGGCGGCCCAAGGTGTTTGGGTCACCAAATTTAAGATCGACTCTGATGCGCCAAAGAAAAAGACGTTATCGTCGGATATGCAGACAGCAATCGGATCTCTTGGCCGGCTGATCATGTCAACAGGAATTCTACCTGGTAAAACAAAAATCGAACTGGAGCAAACGCTTCAAAGTTCAGGTTTTCGGGGCTCAAATTCGTTAGCTCTATTTATCGGTAGTAAGCTACTCCTTCTTACCATCATGCCTTTCTTTGGCTTCTTGTTTGCCAATTATCTAGGCTTGGTGGATATGTTTCGCTTGATTTGTATATTGAGTTTCGGTGTGATCGGGTTGATCGCTCCTGATTACATTGTTCGTCAGATCCGAAAGCGCTATTTGGGGCGGCTCGAGGAGGGATTGCCTGACGCACTTGATCTGTTGACGATTTGCGCTCAGGCCGGACTTAGCCTTGAGCCAGGAATGACGCGGGTGGCATTAGAGTTGCGGCGTTCCCGCCCGGAGGTAGCTCTGGAGTTCGACACCACCGTGCGAGAACTTGAGATTTTATCCGACTCGGCCGTTGCGTTAGCAAATCTTGGCAAAAGAACCGGACTCGATAGCCTGAAACGTTTGACTTCAACGCTCACGCAGACCATGCAGTATGGCACGCCCCTGTCGGACGCGTTGAGAAGTCTTTCAAATGAAATGCGTCAATTGTCTCTGAATCGATTTGAAGAGCGGGCCGCGCGCCTTCCGGTGCTGCTCACGCTTCCGATGATCTTGTTCATTTTGCCATGTATCTTTCTTGTGGTCGGCGGCCCGGCTGGGATCCAGATCGCAAAAAATCTATCTAAATAGGACGGTATTGTTATGCGGATAACCACGAGCGCCGCAGCGCTCTTTGCTGCGGCCCTACTCGCTGCCTGTAACGCCTCAGGACCAACTCCCCTCGGAGATGGGACGCCCAGCCTAAAGACGGCGCAGACCGCATTGGCCAGCGGAGTTCCTGATCTGGCTTTTCAGATTTGCAGCAAGCTGATCCTCACCTCACCCCGGAGCCCTGATGTCCTGGTTTGCAACGGTAATGCCTTAACCGGTCTAGGCCGCAACGTCGAAGCCGCGGCGAGCTTCTCGACCGCTCTGCAGTATGTCCCAAATTTCCCGGACGCTTTGATCGGGATCGGCCGGCTCCGGCTCACCACGGACCCGGCGACGGCCGAGCAGATGTTCATGAATGCACTTAAGCAAAAGCCCCGTGACTCGGTGGCGCTGAATAACCTCGGCATTGCCCGTGATCTCCAGGGGCGGCACAAGGATGCGCAAATGGCTTATGCGGAAGCCATTGCCGCCGCGCCCGATGCACGGGCACCGCAGGTAAATCTCGCACTATCGCTCGCTCTGAGCGGCCGAGCCGCTGAAGCGACTCGCATGCTGCAGCCTTTGGCGGATGAGCCAAATGCCACGGTACGGGAGCGGCACGACTATGCTGCAGCGCTTGCGATGGCAGGTCGCTCTGACCAGGCCGCCCGGTATCTTCAGCCAGAATTGACTGGAACGCAGCTCGACACGGCTTTGACCGGATACCGGGCGATGCCCATCGCTACGCCATCGTCGCGGTAGCCCGCGATAGACCGGACGTGGAGACGGCTCTATAGGTAGTGAATGACGATTGGCACACGGCTGTTTACTTTTTTCCATGGTCGGTCGGTCGGTAGCGATACCGCCGGAAACCGGTATTTTGAAGAAAAACTCGCCCGGCGTGGATTACGCTCCCGGCGCTGGGTCCTGTACAGTGGTGAAGCCGAAGCCAGTGCGGTTCCGGCGGAGTGGCATGCCTGGTTGCACTACACAACCGATGAGCCGATTCCGATGTCGTCGCGGAAGGCGTGGCAAAAGCCGCATGAACCCAACATGACGGGCACCGCAGGTAGCTATCGCCCTCCTGGTCATGATTATCTGGGCGGTCATAGACCGAAAGCGACAGGCGACTACGAGTCTTGGACGCCGGGTAGTTAGTATGCCGAAGTCGGGGCGTAGTGTCGCAGAAATGTCGGCCGGTTCGGTTATTCTGCTCGTAGCATTCGGATTTGTCGCTTATGCCGCGTCTAATACCGGCCAGGGTGCTCTCGGCGGTATCCGGCTCGTTGCACGGTTCGACAATGTAGGGAGCCTGGCGACTGGTTCGGATGTTCGTGTCGGTGGGGTTAAAGTCGGTCGAATCGTTACAACAAGCATAGATCCAAAATCCTATCAAGCGGTAGTGTCATTTACGGTTCAATCTAATCTCAACTTACCGACAGACAGCAGCGCGACAGTAGCGACAGGTGGTCTACTGGGCGGCGCATTCTTGAACCTAAGCCCTGGCGGTGCCGAAACAGCGCTGCATGACGGACAGGCCGTCACTATCACTCAATCTGCTACGAATCTTGAAGACCTACTTGGAAAGTTCATATTCAACGTGGGCAGCCTCGCCGACGCAACAGAAAAGTCGTTGCAGCAAAAAAACCCAAGACGGGAGCCGTGAACCGGGTGAGACCGGTTTGGGTCCAAGCTGACGGTGCGCCGGTGTCCTGCCGTGAGAAACTCAAGACACTCATTCAAAACCTCGATGAAGCGCGGCAAGTCATGCGGGACACCTACGAGGATGCAATCTTAATGGGTGTCGATGACCGAGCCATTCGCCGAGCATTGCTCGACATAATCGACGGTCTGCAAAACCCGGGGCGGCTGTGAGGCTGGTCATTTTACCGGTGCTGGTGTGCGCTGCGTCGGCGGTGGCGCAGACGGGTGCCCCGATCGCTGCCCGAAACGCTCCCACGACCGCGCCGGGCCCGATCAACCTCGATGCTTGGCAAGAGCGGACCGAGGCCGAGCTCGTCCTCCTCGATAAAGTCAGGGCACAGCCTCGGTCCGCCACGCTCCGGGTCGGGCAGAGCCTGAGTTTTGGTGCCCTCACAATCAGCTTGCGTCGCTGCGTGGCGCACCCGCCGGATCAGACCCAAGACAGCGCTGCTTTGCTCGATATCACCGACAGCCATGCGTCAATTCCCAGATTTCGCGGTTGGATGCTGGCCAACGAGCCGGCAATTTCCCAGCTGGAGCATCCCCTTTATGACGTGCACGTCGCCGCGTGCCGATGAGGACGCTGCCGCCGCTAAACCAGACCGCCCTGCTGCTTGACCTCGACGGCACATTACTCGACTTGGCACCGACGCCAGACACGGTCTGCGTCCCCTCCGATTTGCCGGCGACACTGACGCAGCTGCGGACTCACTTAGGCGGGGCGCTCGCGATCGTCACCGGACGACCGATCGAGCAGGTGGATGATCTCTTGCCGGACATCGCGCATGCGGTGGCGGCCGAGCATGGCGGGGTGATCCGGCATGAGCCGGCCGGGCAGGCCATTCGGCTTCCGCTTCCGACACCCTCCGCGGAGTTGTTTGCCGCAGCCCGCGTGGTCATCGACGGCTATCCTGGCACTCTGCTAGAGCTTAAACGACGCGGCTTTGTGTTTCATTTCCGTGCCGTGCCCCATCATTCCCGCGCCTTACATGAGGCCGCGATGGCGCTGATGTCACAGTCGCCGGATTTCCAGGTTCTCGAGGCCTCGATGGCGTGGGAAATCCGGCCCCGGGGCGTAGATAAGGGCAGCGCGGTCGCCGCGTTGATGCAGCGGACACCGTTCTACGGCCGCGTTCCGGTATTCATTGGCGACGATGTCACGGACAAGGATGGAATCCGGATGTGTGAGTCACTCGGCGGTGCCGGATTTTTGGTGGCCGATTGTTTTCAGGGACCTGCCGGCGTCCGGGCTTGGCTGGCACGAGCTGCGGTGGACCTGATGTGGCCGCCGCTTTGAACCTGAACCTATGCTGCGCTCAAAACCTGCATAATACCGGGACGGTTTGGGCGAAATCCGCCGGGCGTGACCGTATCGCGACGCTTACGTCACACCGACGCTGAATCTGGCAGACGCGGGCCGGAAAATACCCTTCGGCGTTGACATGGCATCGGAGACGACGGCCATACCGGTGCCATGCGCACGTCGCTTCGACTCCTGGCCCTCTTGCTACTCGCGTCGGCCCCGGTGAGGGCCGCGGACCTCGCGTTCTCCACGTCGGACGGGGTGCGGCTGCATGTGATCGATGAGGGGCCGCATACCGGGCACACGCTGGTCTTCGTGCCGGGCTGGACCATGCCGGCCTGGATTTTTCAGGCGCAGATCGCCGCGTTCAGCCGGGCGGGCTATCATGTCGTGGCGTTAGATCCGCGCGGCCAGGGCGATAGTGAGATCGCGCCGACCGGTTATGATCACAACCGGCGCGGCCGGGATATCGGCGAATTGGTCGAACGTTTAGGCCGCGAGCCTGTCCTGCTGGTTGGCTGGTCGCTCGGTGTGCTGGATAGCCTGGCGTATGTGCAGCAATCCGGTGACGCCCGGCTCGCCGGCCTCGTGCTAATCGATAATTCCATCGGTGAGGACCCTCCGCCGACGCCGAGTTTCGCGCCTCGTAGCCGGGCCCCGCGCCTAGAACGTGAAGAGCAAATGCGCCGGTTCGTCTCCGGCATGTTCCGGGTCAACCCTGGCACGACCTACCTCGATCGCCTGACAGAAACGGCCCTGCGCACGCCGGCCGAGGCAGCCGCACAGCTTGGCAACTACCCCGTTCCCAGAACCTATTGGAAAGAGGCGGTTTATTCGGTTCGAAAGCCGGTGCTGTACGTGGTCCGGCCGAAATTTGCCGCACAGGCTGGCAACCTTGCCGCCAAGCACCCCGTCGCCGAAACGTATCTATTCACCGACGCTGGCCACGCGCTTTTTGTCGATGAGCCGGAAAGGTTCGACACGGTGTTACAGGGCTTCATCCGCCGCCGGGTCTGGCCATGAAACGCAGCTCGCTCTGGCCGCTATTTCTGATTTCCGCCGCCGCGGTGGGGTATGAGATCGCGCTCACCCGGTATTTCGCGGTCGCCAAGTGGTCCGAATATGGCTACTGGGTCATCTCCATCGTGATGGTGGGCTTCGCGCTCAGCGGCGTGACCGTGGCACTGGCGCGGGGCTGGGCCGTGCGGCATGGCCCGGCGCTGCTGACCTGGCTGCCGGTGACCCTCATCCTCACCGCTGCCGCCGGGTTCCGGGCCACGACACAGAACCCGTTCAACCCGCTGCAGCTGCAGAATGCCGTGACCTACCTGCCGCAACTCGGCAACATCGCACTCTACTACGCCGTTCTGTTGCCATTCTTTTTCCTGACCGGCCTTTATATCAGCCTCACCTTCATTCTAAACGAGGGACGCATCAACCGCGTCTATGGGTTCGACCTGACCGGTGCCGGTGTCGGGGCCGCCCTGGTGCTGGGCCTGATGAGCCTGCTGCATCCGTTTCAGCTCGTGCCGGCCCTGCTGATCCTGATCGGGCTCGCGGCCTTGATCGGCCCACGCCGGGTCATGGTGGGGCTGGCGGCGCTGGTCGCGCTGATCGCGAGTGAGGCTGTGCTGCTCGGCGACGGTCAGGCCGCATACAATGAATTCAAGGCGATCTACGCCCCGCTGCATGTGCCAGATGCACGGCAAGTCGCCGAGGTGCGCTCGCCCCGCGGGCTCTACGCTTTATTGGATGACTTCACCGAACGGCTGGATACGGATGTTTCCAACAATGCGGCGCTCCTGGGCGTAGTCGGGCCGCCGCAGACATTCGGCCTCTACCGCGACGGCAACCGGATCGCCGCACTGCCGAAGCCTGGTGGCACCGCGGCACCCTATGCACCGGCTGCGCTCGATGCCGTACCTTATATACTGAATCCCGGCGCGCGTGTGTTGCTGGCGGGTGCAAGTGGCGGCTTCCGGGTAATGCAGGTGCTGGAACTGGGCGCGGGCGCGGTGGATGCACTCGAACCGGACCCTGTCATGCTCGCGGCGCTCCGCCACGGGCTCGGACCGTCCCCGGGCCTTGCCGCCGATCCGCGCGTCACTCTGGTGTCCGATAGTCCGCTGGCCCTGCGCGGCAGCTACGACATCGTCGATATTTCGGGTGACTTTCTAGAAGCCGCCGAGGCCAACGCGGCCGCCTTTACCAGTGACGCGATGACCGGCTATGTCCGCGCGCTCAATCCGGGTGGCCTGGTGTCCATCCCGGTCTCCATCCGCGAATTCCCGGTCTATGCCGTCCGCGTGCTGGCGACCGTGCGGGACGCGCTACGCCGGGCCGGCGTTTCTGACCCGGCGGCGCATGTGGTGGTCTATCGCTCGGCATGGAACGTCCGAATTTTGATCAGCCCGGCCCCCTGGACCGCGGACGGCATCGCCGTCATCCGGCATTTCGCCGACGAACGCTCGTTCGACGTGTCGTACTATCCTGGCATCGACGTCGCCGCCGCGCGCGCCGACATCTACAACGACCTGCCGCCGGTCGATTTCACCACCGGTGAGGTCAGCACCAGTCAAACCGCGCAGGACGCGGTGGCGGATGAGGCCGGTGCCGTGTTGCGCGGCGAACCGACCAGCAGTCAGGACGCGTTCAACCTCCGCCCCATCACGCTCGACCGCCCGGCCTATTATAGCATTCTCCGCCTCAATCAGCTGCCGCTCATCCTGCAACGGCTGGAAATCCTGCCGCAGGCGGAGGTCGGGCAGCTCGTGAACCTCGCCGTGCTGGTGCAGGCCCTGGTGCTGGCCGCGCTGGTCCTGGCCGTGCCGCTCTGCGTGCCGCGCCTGTTCGTGACCGGTGCGCGGACCACGCTGGTGCGGCCCATGCTGTATTTCGCGGCCCTTGGCCTCGGCTTTCTGTTCATCGAGATCTTCCTGATCGAGAAGGCCAGCCTCTACCTCAATGACCGAACCAGCGCCTTCGCCCTGGTCCTCACCGGCATGCTCATTTTCTCGGGGCTTGGGGCTCTCATGGCGGACCGGGTGCGCCGCGTGGGCGTGGCGCTGTCGGCCGGGATCGTCATTACCTGGTGCGTGCTGGTCCTGCTGGGGCTCGAACCCGCGTTGCTCGCCACGCTGAACCTGCCTTGGGTTGTCCGCGCGGCGCTGGTGCTGGCCGTCATGGCACCGGTTTCCGTGGCGCTCGGCCTGCCCTTCCCGCTGGGTCTCGCCCGGGTCGGCACCGGGGCCCATTCCGGCAGCATGCTCGCCTGGGCCTGGGCCGTGAATGGCGCATTCTCCGTCGTTGCCACCCCGCTCGCCAACCTGGTCGCCGTGCAATCCGGCTTCGACCGCGTGTTGGTCGTCGCGGTTTTCCTCTACGCCATCCCCTTCCTCGCCTATCCCTCCATCCGAAAGATCACATCGTGGCAGCCATCTCTAACGTAACGCGCCGTGCCGTCCTCGCGGGCACCGCCACCCTTCCGTTCCTCCCGGCGCACGCTGCAGCCGCCTGGACCCGCGATGCCTATGTCGAAGCCATGCGCAAATCCGGACGCCCGACCGACATCACCGAAAATCAGTTCGCGGCGATTCAGGCCCGCAAGCCCGCTGCCATGAAGCGGATCGAGTCCTATCTGACGGCCCGCCTCGGCAGCGCCGACCCGGCGGTCATGCGCGCCTTCGAGGAAGTCCCCCGCGAGTATTACCATTACCTCTACACCGAACACCGGTCGGAATCCGGCGTCGCCTATGAGACGGATCCCAAGCCCTGGGCGCTCGGCTACGGCTCGGCGCTGTCCGACTACCTCGGTCAGGCCTACATGACGCAGGTGTGTAAGCCGAAGGCCACGGACGTCACGCTCGAAATCGGCACCGGCAGCGGCTTCCAATCCTCGCTGCTGTCCCGCATCGTGAAACGCAGCTATTCGATCGAGATTATCGAGCCGCTCGGCCGCGCCGTCGGTAAAGTGTTCGCTCCGCTTGGCTACGAGAATGTCGAGAGCCGGGTGGGCGATGGGTATTTCGGCTGGCCCGAAGTCAAGGACGGCTTCGACATCATCATCGTCACCTGCGCCGCCCAATATGTGCCGCCCGACCTGCTCAAGCAATTGAAGCCCGGTGGCCGTATGCTGCTGCCGATTGGCCAACCGTTTAAGCGGGGCCAACTCCTCTATGTCTATACGAAGGATGATGACGGCAAGGTCCATTCCCGCAAGGACGTCGGCGTGTTCTTCATCCCGATGACCGGTGCCATGATGAATCGCCCGCATAGCGGCAGTGCGTCGGAAATCCCGGCCGGCATGGCCGCATCCCCAGGTTCCCCGGCCCCGGCCCCAACCGAGGCAAAGCCCGAGTAGGAGTTAGCGCGCGTCCCGTACCGCCGAGTCGGTCCAGCCGACCTGCTCGGGCGGACCCGGCATTTTAACCTCCGTGCTCGCCGGGCCGTGCCGGGACATCACCGTGACCGCGGTCATGGCCCGCACCGTCCGGCACCCACGCGCGCCGGCCGACGGCTGGCCGTTGAGCATCGCCACCACCGCGGCCTGATGTTGCTGCAACGCCGCCTCCGTCTCGCACAGCAGAGCGCCTGCATCCAACCGCTGTGGTGGGTCGCGTTTGACCTCCGAGGACGGGGCGGGCGCGCCTCCCTGGGTCGTGGGCGGACCCTTGCTCCGTTTCCGGCCCAGATCACCGCTTTGCGCCATTACCACGCCTGGACACACCAGGACGGACAAAAACGCAACAAACATAGGGCTCGCAAACAGGGCGGGGAGGCGGATCATGGGGCGGGTCACTCGGTTATACGCCGTCCTTGTCTCACGATCAGGCGGCGTCGTGGAAGATGAGGCCGACGGTATGCCGCTGACCCGAGCGCAACCGGCTGACGCCATGCCGTAAGGTGGTGCGGTAAAACCCGCGCGTGCCCTGCACCGGACGCTGGTTGACGGCAAACACCACCGCGTCGCCGCGACGCAACGGCACGACGGACGGCCGGGACTGCATGCGGGGCCGCTGTTCCGTCATCACGAACTCGCCGCCCTCGAACGCCTCCCCGGGCGCGGAGAGCAAGATCGCCACCTGGAGCGGGAACACGTGCGCGCCATACAAATCCTGATGCAGGCAGTTATAATCGCCGGGCCCATAGCGTAGCAGCAGCGGCGTCGGCCGCGTCTGCCCGGCCGCGTGGCACCGGGCGAGGAACGCGGCGTGGCCGGGTGGAAATCGCGTGTCGATCCCCATCGCTTCATGCCACCGGTTGGCGATTGTCGCCAATGGCGGATAGAGCGTGGTTCGAAGCGCCTGTAACCGGTCCGGTAACGGATAGGCAAAGTATTTGTAAATGCCCTGCCCGAAACCGTGCCGCGCCATCACGACGGTGCTGCGAAACCGGGCTTCGTCCTCGAACAACGCGGCGATGTCCGCGCATTCGGCCGCATCGATCAGGGCCGGAATAATTCCCCAGCCCTGTAGGTCGAGATCGGTCTCAAGATCCGTCACCCGTCGCGCAAAGCCCGATACACCGTATTCCGGGACACGCTCAGAACGCGCGCCGCCTCCGCAATATTCCCCCCGGCCGCGTCGCACGCCTGCCGGATCCGATCCGCGTGCATCGTGCGCAAACTGGAACAGGGCGCGGGGGCCGCCGGTGCGGCATCGAGCGCGTCCGTGTCGATGACGCGTTCGAGATCCAGCAGCGTAAGTCGCGTCAGCAAACTGCGCAGTTCTCGAACGTTGCCGGGCCAGGGCTGGCGAGCCAACGCGTGTTCGGCCGCAGCGGTCAGCGTCGCGTGCGGCGCAATGTCAGCCAGCAGACGCCGGGCGATGGCACCGAAATCGCTGCGCCGGGCAAGCGGCGGCAGGGTGACATCGACGGTGTTGATCCGATACATCAAATCCGCCCGGAACCGCCCCGCCGCCACCGCCTGATCCAGATCGACGTTGGTGGCAGCGACCAGCAACACGTCCACCCGCCGCGCCCGTCCGCCGCCCACGGGCCGGATCGTCCAATCGTCCAATAGCCGCAGCAGCACCGATTGCAGCGGCATCTTCATGTCGCCGATCTCATCGAGGAACAGCGTGCCGCCATCCGCCTCCACGACCAAGCCCGGCGCGCCGCCCCGCCGGGCACCGGTGAACGCGCCGTCCGCATGACCGAACAACTCCGCCTCGATCAGCGTGTCCGGCAGGCCGGCGCAGTTGACCGGGATGAACGCGCCGGTCCGTCCGCTGACCTGGTGCACGTGGCGGGCCAGGTGCTCCTTCCCGGTGCCGGTTGCGCCGCGGATCAGCACCGGCAGCTTGCGCGACGCGGCGGCTTGGACCTGGCGCAATACGTCCTTGAGCACGGTATCCTCGGCGACGAAGCCGGAGGGCGGGGCGGGCAGGGGCACCGGGCGGACGGCGACGATGCGCGGCCGCGGCGCCGTCTCCAGCCGGGCGGCGAACGTGCTGCCGATGCGGTCCTCGAGCCGGATGCGGCCCCCGTCCAATAGGCACGAAAGCCCGGTGTGGAACAAGGCGTCGAACGGTGCGCCGGCCACCGCGGGCAGTCCCTGCAGCAGGAACCGCGCTCGTGCATTGAGCCCCAATACCCGCCCATCGGAATCCACCGCCAGCAGCCCGGCGCTGAGGGTATGGAGGAACTCGTCCCGGCTATGGAACGCGACGATCATGGCGTGCCGGTGACACTCGCGAAACAGCCCGTTCTCGATCTGCGTCGCCGCCATGGACACTAGCGCGTGCGTATGCTGTTGCCGGGAGCGGCAATCGGACGAGGCGTCCAGCACGCCGACCACCACGCCGGTCGGCCCCAGGATCGGCACGGCGGTGCACGTCAAATCTCCATAGCGGCCGAAGAAATGCTCGCCCCCGTGCACGGTCACCGCCTCACCGGTCTGGGCGGCGGTTCCCAGCGCGTTGGTCCCGCACTGCGCCTCGGCCCAGAGCGTGCCGGGCTGAATGCTGGCGAGGCGCGCGGTGTCTTGGAAGCTGCTATCGCACATCGTGTCCAGCAACATGCCGTCCGGCGCCGCCAGCGCGATCATAAAGTTGGTGCCGGCGATCTGATGATAAAGGCTTTCCATCTCGCCCAGGGCCAGGCGCCGCAACAACCCGGCCCGCTCGCGCGCCTCCTGCACGGCTGGGCCACCCAGCGCCGTGAGGGCGGGCGGCATGTGCGGATCGAGGCCGGCGACGATGCAGCGTTGCCAGCTTTCGGCGATCGGACGCGGCAGCAGGTCCTCGGCCGCGACCCCGCGGCGTTCGAGCACGGTCCGGGCCCGGCCTAGCCGGTCGTCTGCCGATAGCAGCATAGCGCCTCCCTGACCTCGATGTGGCCCTCCGGGCACTGTAACGCCGTTGTCGCATGAATGCTACCTTGACATTCTCCGGGGTGACCAGCGTTCAGAAACGGAACAGTGTAACGCTCCCGTGATGTTGCGCGCCGGAACACCTTGCCAAATGATTCAAGCAAAAACAATGGGCTAATGTCTGGCACGGGGGTTGCAAGGACTGCCCCAAGGGAAACGACGACACATGAACCGGGAGAACGGCCATGAAGGCTGCGGTGCTACATCGCTATAATGAGACGCTGACAGGCACGGAATTCGTCCAATACGGGGACGTGGCCGATGTCGCCATCAACAAGCCGACCGACGTCATCGTCCGCATCGGCGGTGCCGGCGTGTGCCGCACCGACCTCCACATCGTGGAGGGCATCTGGCGCAGCAAGGTGGATGTGAACCTACCCTACATCATGGGTCACGAAAACGCCGGCTGGGTCGAAGCCGTGGGCCAAGCGGTCGAGGGCGTGCGCGTCGGTGATGCCGTAATCTGCCATCCGTTGGTGACCAGCGGTCATTGCCTTGCATGCCGCCGTGGCGATGACATGCATGCCACCGATAGCCGTTTCCCGGGCATCAACGCCGATGGCGGCTATGCCGAATATCTCCTGAGCAGCGAGCGGTCGCTGATCAAGCTGCCGAAGACGCTCGCACCGAAGGACGTCGCCCCTTATACGGATGCCGGTCTCACGGCGTATCGTGCGGCGAAGAAGGCGTCCCGGCATCTGCTGCCCGGCGAATACGCCGTCGTCATCGGCGCGGGCGGGCTCGGCCACATCGGCATTCAGGTCCTGCGTGCGCTCTGCGCGGCCGAGGTTATCGTGATCGACCGCTCGGCCGCCGCCCTCGAACTCGCCAAGGAATGCGGCGCGCATCACACGGTGCTGGGTGACGAGAACGTGGTCGAAAGCGTGCTGGCGCTGACGGGCGGCCATGGGGCGGAGGCGGTGATCGACTTCGTGGGAGAGGGGGACGCCGTCGCGCAGGGCCTCGCCATGACCCGGAACGGGGGCGCCTATTACATCGTGGGCTATGGCGGCAAGATCGAGCTGCCGACCATCGATATGGTCACGTCCGAAAAGAGCATCATCGGCAATCTGGTCGGCACCTATCCGGAGCTGGTCGAGCTGATGGCGCTGGCGGACCGCGGCTTGGTCAATCTCGCGACCAAGGAATATCGCCTCAAGGATGCGAACCAGGCGTTGCTGGATTTGCATCACGGTAAGATCAAGGGCCGTGCGGTGCTCATCCCGTGAGCGCGATCCGCCCCGGTCTGCCGGATCCGCTGGTGAATTTGCTCGGTGCCCGCTGGGCCATGGGCGTGCCCGTGCTGGGGGTCGCCTGGGTGGGTGTTACCGCCGGGTTCGCGCTGGCGGACGGCACGCTTGCCGTCGCTCAGGCGCAATGGGAGGGTGCCGCCTCGTTGCAGCCGCGTGAGGAAGGCGGGGTTCAGCTTGTGCCGGCCACTGCCACGCCGCCGCCTGTCATGCGCGCCGGGGTGCATACCGGCCCCTGCCTGACCGTCGCGGCAGGAGATGGCGTTTTTATCACCGGCGGCATCGATGGCAAATTGGTCCGCACCGGTCCGGACGGCACGACCGAGACGCTCGCGGGCGATACCGGCGACGGTGTGCGTTGCGTCGTCGCCTCCAACGATGTTGTCGTCTATGCGATCGGGACGAAGGTGCATCGGCTGGGCTTCGGCGCGGTAGATCTGCCCGGGCCAGCGACTGCGCTTTCTTTCAATCCGGCCGGCACCGTGGCGATCGCCCACCCGGGCGGCGTGACGATGTGGTCGGCGACCGGGAATACCCGCCTGCTTCCCCGGCCCGGTGCGCATCACGCGCTCGCCTGGAGTGCCGACGGTCAGCATTTGGTGACGGGGACCGAGGCTCAAGCCCACGCGTGGCAGCTGCCGGCCGGGCAAGATATGGTGCTGGACGGGGCAGGGGGGGCCGTGATGTCGGTCTCGTATTCGAACCCCGGTCAGTTCTTCGCCACCAGCGGAGCGTCGCGCGTGACGTGCTGGGCGTTCGACGGCACGGGGGTCGCCCGATCCGAATGCGGCGTGGGCAGCAACGTGCTGGTCGCGAAGGTGGCGTGCCATCCGCGGCGGCTGGTGATTGCGGCCGGGTATGACAACGGTGCCGTGCTGCTGTGTCAGCCCGGCAGCGCCGACATCCTGTTCATCCGGGCGGCGGGCGGCGGGGCAATCACGACGCTGGCCTGGTCCCCGGACGGCGCGTTCTTGGCGTTCGGTGCGGCTGGTGGCGAGATCGGCCTGATCGCCTTTCCAGAATTGCTGTTCCGGCCGGCAGCGCAGCGGGAGGCAGCATGAGTGCACAAGCAAACCCAGGTGGCGACACAGCGATGGAGGCGGTGTCGAAAGACCGGTTCTTCGAGCAAGTCGGAGTCCTGGCCGAAGAGATGATCGCCGGGCACGGCAAGGATTTTGCGATGGGCACGCTCGTGCTGGCGGCGCGGTTTATCGCCGAAGGTAAGCCGCTGGGCTCGCGGCCGAAAGCCGATGACCGTTCATGAGCATCGTATCGAAATGCTACAGTGTGTCGGGTGATATGTCGCATTATAAGACACTATCGCAAATACTGTTCAGGTCCACACTGCCAGTATCGTTCGTTCATGGGCACTCCATCCTGAAATACGAACTGGCATGTGATTTGCAGTTGACTTGTTCGAGTCAATGGCGTGCTCTGTAGCAGGCGGCATTGACTGACGACGTGACGGAACTTGACGCGAAGTCAGGCCGTCGCGACACGGATCATCATCGACCCGGAGGAAATAACAAATGCCTGATGGTATTAACCTTAACAAAATAACAGCGCAGAAAGGGATCAGCATCGGCGAAGCGACGCGCCGTATTGCCGATCTTGGCTGGACGCCGTCTTACGTCCAGGAGGCCATGACCTTCCCGACCGACTACAAGATCAAGAAGTCCCCCCGCGACCCGATGAAGCAGGTGCTTCGGTCCTACTTCCCGATGCAGGAAGAGAAGGACAACCGGGTCTATGGCGCGCTCGATGCGGCGCTCCGTGGCGACATGTTCCGCAACGTCCAGCCGCGCTGGGTCGAGTGGATGAAGCTGTTCCTCGCCATCATCCCGTTCCCGGAGATCTCCGCCGCCCGCTCGATGGCGATGGTCGGCCGGTTGGCGCCGGGTGAGGAGCTGCGTACAGGCTTCGCCATGCAGATGATCGATGAGTTCCGTCACTCCACCATTCAGATGAATCTGAAGAAGTGGTACATGGAGAACTACATCGACCCGGCTGGCTTCGACATCACTGAGGCCGCTTTCGGCCGCTGCTACGCCACCACCATCGGCCGGCAGTTCGCCGAGGGCTTCGTCACTGGCGATGCCATCACGTCCGCCAACATCTACTTGACGGTCGTGGCTGAAACGGCGTTCACCAACACGTTGTTCGTCGCCATGCCGTCCGAAGCCGCCCGCAACGGCGACTACGCGCTCCCCACCGTGTTCCTGTCGGTGCAATCCGATGAGAGCCGGCACATCGGCAACGGCCATTCGCTGCTGATGTCCTTGATCAACGACCCGGACAACCACCAGCTGCTTGAGCGCGACCTGAAGTATGCGTTCTGGCAGAACCACGCCATCGTGGACGCCGCCGTCGGCACGATCGTCGAATACGGCACCACGGACCGGGACAAGAACAAGGAGTCCTACGCAGAACTCTGGCATCGCTGGATCTACGAGGACTATTACCGGACCTACATGCTGCCGCTGGAGAAGTATGGCATCAAGATCCATCACGACGATGTGGCGCTCGCCTGGGACCGCATGGTCAAGGGCAACTACGTCCACAAGACGGCGCAGTTCTTCTCCGTCGGCTGGGCGGTCGGCTTTTGGCGTCAAGAGGCCCAGACCGACAAGGACTTCGAGTGGTTCGAAGCCAAGTATCCGGGCTGGTATTCCGAGTTCGGCGATTACTGGAAGTGGTATGAGAAGCTCAGCCATAAGGGCGAGACCAACATCCTGTTCCAGGACATTGGTTACGTCTATCCGCACCGCTGCTGGAGCTGCATGGTCCCCTGCTTGATCCGGGCGGACTTCTGCTGCGACGAAGTGGACGGCAAGATGTACACCTACTGCTCGGAAATCTGCCGTTGGACGCACAAGGTCGCGTTCGCGCCGGAATACGAGGGCCGTCCGACGCCCGCGATGGGCCGCTTCAGCGGTCGCCGCGAGTGGGAGGATTGCTACGACGGTTGGGACGTGGCGGACGCGCTGGTCGATCTCGGGTTCGTCCGGGGCGACGGCAAGACGCTGGTGCCGCAGCCGCACCTGCGCTTCGACGACAAGGAGATGTGGACGCTCGATGACGTGCGCGGCCACAAGCTCGGTAGCCCGCTGAAGCACTTCCGTAGCTTGACGCCGGAGGCCCGGAATACCGCGGTCGCCGAATACCGGAAGGGCTTCACCATCAAGCCGTTCAACTAAGCCTAGACCAACCGGGGGGCACCACGCGCCCCCCGGCGCCTTCGCAGTGCCTTTTGCCGTGCCTGATGGGAGAAACAAATGGTCGAACAGACCCATACCGTCCGCTTCGAGCCCGTGGGCATCGAGATGGAAGTCGCCGAAGGTGAAACCGTGTTGGATGCGGCCTTCCGCCAGGGCATCTCGCTGATGCACGGCTGTAAAGAGGGTCAATGCAGCAGCTGTAAGTGCAAGTTGGTGGACGGCGACATCGAGCTTTTGAAATACTCAACATTTGCCCTCGCCGATTACGAGCGGGAAACCGATCACATCTTGCTGTGCCGCACGCTGGCCTATAGCGACATTACCGTCGAGCTGCTGAATTTCGACGAAGACCTCATGCGCCGCTCCATCCCGGTCCGGGATTATGCTGCGACCGTCGTACAAGTCGCCGAGCTTACCCATGATATTCGCCTATTGGAGATCGAGCTCGAGGCGGCGCCGAAATTCTGGGCCGGGCAATACATGGATCTGACGATCCCGGGCGCTGGGATCACCCGCGCCTATTCGATGGCCAGCGCGCCCGGCGGCGGCAACAAGCTGCAATTCATCATCAAGAAATACCCGAATGGCGCGTTCTCTGCCCAGCTCGACGGCGCATTGAAGCCCGGTGACAAGATGGTTGCGAAGGGTCCGTATGGGACGTGCTTCCGTCGGGAGGAGCGTCCGGGGCCGATGCTGCTCATTGGCGGCGGGTCCGGCATGTCACCACTGTGGTCCATTCTGCATGACCACGTGCAAAGCGGCGAGCAGCGTCCGATCCGCTTCTTCTATGGTGCGCGGACGACGAAGGACCTGTTTTACCTCGACCATTTTGCGGCGATTGCGGCCAAGATGCCGGATTTCCGTTTCATCCCCGCGCTGTCGCATGCCGAAGACGGGGACGGGTGGGCCGGAGAAACCGGCTTTATCCATGACGTGGTTGCCCGGACGCTCAGGGCCGAGCGGCTGAATGGCGAGATGGACGCCTATTCCTGCGGACCGCCGCCGATGATCGACGCGGTTCTGCCGGTGCTGCAGATGGCCGGGGTGGAGCCCGAGCGAATCTACTTCGACAAGTTCACCGTGGCCACACACTAATAATAATTTAAGGGGAAACGACTATGAGTGCATCCGAGCAGGTCACGCCAAACAAGTCCGGTGCCGCGGGATCGGCGATCTTCTCCGGGTCCGATAGCCGCAAATACAATTACTTCGATCCGAAGGGCCGGAAGGCCACGCATTACGAGGACATGACCGTCGATGTGCAGCCGGACCCGAAGCGGTATTTGCTGCAGGATTGGATCATCTCGTTCGCCGACGGCACTCCGACCTATAGTGAGAATTGGACGGCGCTAAAGAGTTCGGACTGGCACAAATACCGCTCGGTCGATCAGGAGTGGGAGCGCACGCATTATCAGCGGCAATCCACCATCGTCGGCATGGTCACCAACGTGATCGAAAATGGCCGTCGTTCGGGCGCGCCTGCGCGGCTGGACAAGGCATGGGTCAAGGTGCTGGAGAATCACCTCGGCGCGTACAAGCACGTGGAATTCGGCCTCGGCACGTCGCTGATGCAAGCACAGCGTTATGGCTATACGCAGATGGTCAATAATGCGATCCTGACCAACTCGTCATATAAGCTGCGCTTTTCCCAAGACTTGACGCTTTATTTAGGCGAGCTTGCGCTTGACTTGCCGACCTTCGATCTCGATGCGGGCAAGGTGCATTGGATGGAGGACCCGATCTGGCAGGGCACGCGCCATGCGGTCGAGGCGATCATGGGTTCGACCGACTTCCTCGAGCAGTATTTCGTCACCAACTGCATCTTCGAGCCGTTGGTCGCCGAGCTGTTCCGGAGCGGCATGGTGTTGCAGATGGCCGCGTCGCAGAACGACTTCATGACGCCATCCGTGGTGTCCGCGGCCGAGGGTGATTACGAGCGCAACCTCGCCAACGCCATCGAGCTGTTCACCATGCTCACGCATGATGAAGTTCACGGTGACGCGAACCGTAAGCTTCTGGTCAGCTGGGCGGAGAAGCACGGTGCACTGGCACGGGATGCGGCGAACCATATGCAGCCGATCTGGTCCTTGCCCCGCGTAAAAGCGGCGCAGTTTACCGACGCGCTGGAAGTCTCGCACAATCGCCTCCGCGCGATCGCCGCCGAGATCGGTTTCGACGTTCGCAACGTGCTCAGCGCCTGAATACGGGAGATATCATTATGAGCCAGACTCACCAGGACAACATCTTCAAGACCATGAAGACCTTGGAGTTCGAAGATACTGTGTCACATCAATGTGGTGTGACGATGAATGACAGCGTGGAATCCCGCGCCATCGCGGAAGTGATGGCTGAGAAGCCGGGCATTACTGTGACCTATATGCCAGCGATGATCCGGATCGATGGCGAGGGCAAGATCGTCTTCAACATGGCCGAAATCAGCGAGGCGCTGGGCCGTCCGATGACGCCGTATTTGTTCGAAATCTGCACCTCCACCCATTTCGGCCGGATGGTCATGCCCGACGAGGAGAACGTGGTGCTGTTCGGCGACATGAACGAGGCGATGGAGTTCATCAAGTACGACTGACACCGCCGGGAAACGTAGGGTGGAATGCGCTTTGGCATT
>JAYVOF010000081.1:0-5382 GCA_043758105.1 Rhodospirillales bacterium
GTCCGCACCGCGCCCGACGGCAAGACCTGTCTCGAGCTGGCGCGGGAGGTCCATCCGCACGCCATCCTGTTGGATGTGATGATGCCGCAGATGGATGGCTGGTCCGTGTTGAGTGCCCTGAAATCGGAGCAGGGACTCGCGCGGATCCCGGTCGTGATGGTGACCTTCGTCAACGAGCCCGGCCTTAGCGCGTCGTTGGGGGCGAGTGACACGGTGCTGAAGCCGGTCGAATGGGACCGGCTGCGCACCGTGATGGAGCGGTTCCGCGGTGAGGCCGGGGATATTTTGGTGGTAGATGATGACCCGGACGCGCGGCGGCGCCTGCGGATCGTGCTGGAGCGGGACGGCTGGTCCGTGTCGGAGGCGGAGAACGGGGCGGCGGCGCTGTCGGCGGTGGAGCGCGCGTTGCCGCAGCTGATCCTGCTTGATTTGACGATGCCGGTCATGGACGGGTTTGCGTTCCTGCATGAGCTGCGGGCCCGTCCTCAATACGACAATGTGCCAGTCGTCGTGCTGACGGCGCGCGACCTCGATGCAGGCGAGCGTCGCCAGTTGGACGGCGCGGACCGGGTGCTGAGCAAGGGTGACACCGACCTCCGCCAGCTTTCGGGTGAGCTCCGCCGGATGACGCCGACCCACGCGCCGATAGGACAATCGTGATGCAGTTACTGCTGGTCGAGGACCATGAGGAGATTTGGGATTTCTTGTCCCGCCGGCTGACGCGCCGGGGTTATGACGTGCTGGTCGCGACCGACGGGCAGGCGGGGGTGGACCGGGCCCGCGAAATTGTGCCGGGCATCATGCTGCTGGATATGAATTTGCCGGTGCTGGATGGCTGGTCGGCGGCGCGGCTGCTGAAGGCGGACCCGGCCACGGCGGGTATCCCGATCATCGCGCTCACGGCGCACGCGATGTCCGGTGACCGGGAGAAGGCGCTGGCGGCCGGGTGCGACGATTACCATCCAAAGCCGATCGATTTTCCCAAGCTGCTGCAGCAGATCGAGGCATTGGCACCGTCGGCAGCCGCGGCCGGCTGAGCATGCCGGACGATGCGATTGCCATGTTGCTCGGCGGCGAGGTGCCGGTGCTGGACGGAGTGGATCTGTCGGCCGCCGGGCTTGGGGAGCGAGTGAATGACGCGCCCTGGTGGGATCGGGTGCGCGGGGGCGTGCGGTTGGCCGGGCGGGATTTGTCCGGGGCGCGGCTCAAGGGGACGGACCTGACCCGCGCGGATTTGCGTGGCACGACCCTTTCCGGCGCGTCCGGCAGCGGGGTCACGCTCAGCCACGCGTGGCTCGAGGAAGCGCGGTTGGTGGGGGCCGACTTGATCGGCGGCGTGCTGACGGGCGTCGATGCGGGGGAGGCGAATTTTAGTGATGCCCTGCTGGAGGACGCGGATCTGCAGCACGCCCGGCTCCGCTTCGCGAGCTTCGAGGGCGCTGTGATGGACGGGGCCAATTTCACGGGGGCCGATCTGTGGGGGGCAAGGCTGCAGCGGGTCGAGGCGGAGCGGGCGTGCTTCAAGGACGCGAGGCTCGATGAAGCACAGCTGCAGGACGCCGATCTGGCGCAGGCGGACCTGACCGGTGCCACGCTACGCCGGGCGCAGTTGGGCGGGGCCAATTTGCGGGGGGCCACGCTCCGGGAAACGACGCTCGATGGGGCCGATCTGACCGGTGCGGACCTCACCGGCGCGGTGTTGCCGCATGTGTCGCTCAGTTCCTGCCGGCTCACGCATATCCGGGTGGCCGGGGCCTGGCTCGAGCGGACGCGGATGCAGGCGCATCAGCTGGGCGGCGCGATCGGCGAGGAGCTGGCGGGCGAGTTCGAGGCGGCGCGGGAGGGGTATATCGTGCTGGAGCAGAATTTTCGCACGCTCGGCAGCGCCGATGATGAGCGCTGGGCGTTTCTGCGCCGTCGCCGGATGGGCAAACGCCTGCATGCCGCCCGCGCCCGTACGGCGCTGACCCGGCGCGACTGGGGCGCCGGTTTGGCCCTGGGTCTGCGCTGGGCTGGCGATGAGGTGGCGGAGTGGCTGTGTGATTATGGGGAGAGCGTGAACCGGGTGCTGCGGGCGTTTCTGTGCGTATTGCTGATTTTTGCCGCGCTGTATTGGCTGACGGGCAGCCTGATCCCGCGGGAGGGCGCGCATGATGGCGTGCGGTTCGAGGCAATCGATTACCTGCTGTTCAGCCTGGACAGCATGACGACGGTCGGCACGTCCGAGGTGGGATTGCGCCCGGGCGGGCAATTGGGCGTGCTGCTGTCCAGCCTACAGACGGTACTCGGCACGGTGTTGCTGGGTCTGTTCGGCTTCGTTCTAGGGGTGCGGATGCGGAATTGACCAGTGATTGATCGCCCATTGATCTCACGGCCCACACCTTGCAGTGTCCGGGCCACGCGAGGGTGAGCCTTGCATCGTGAGGGAGATTTTGATGAAGCGAATTTTCGGAGCCGGCAGCTTGGCGCTGCTGGCGAGTGTTGTCGTGTCTGGTGCTGCACTGGCGCAAGGTTCGGGTTCGGCGACGATCGACAGCATCAAGTCGAAGGGCCAGCTGAGCTGCGGCGTGTCCACCGGTGTGGCCGGGTTCTCGCTGGCGGACAGCAAGGGCGTGACGCAGGGGATCGACGCCGACACCTGCCGGGCCGTGGCTGCCGCCGTGCTGGGCGATGGCTCCAAGGTGAAGTTCGTACCGACCACGACCACCAACCGGTTCACCGCGCTGCAATCCGGTGAAATCGATTTGCTAGTACGCTCCACCACGTGGACGTTGGGCCGCGAAGCGAATCTGGGACTCGAATTCGCGGGCGTCAATTTCTATGACGGCACGGCGTTTATGGTGAAGACGGCGTCCGGCGTGAAGTCGGCCAAGGATTTGAACGGCGCCACGATCTGTGTGCAGCCCGGCACCAGCACGGAGCTGGCGATCAACGATTATTTCCGCCTGAACAACATGAAGTTCTCGCCCATCCTGATTCAGGATTTGGCGGAAATTCAGAACACCTTCCTGGCCGGGCGCTGCGACAGCTATTCGACCGATGGTTCGGGCCTGGCGGCATTCCGCTTCCAGCAGGCGAACAAGGACGATTTCACCCTTTTGCCGGAGATCATCAGCAAAGAGCCGCTGGGTATGATGGTCCGCAAGGGCGACGATAAGTTCTTCGACGTGGTCCGCTGGAGCCTTTACGCCATGATCCAGGCCGAAGAGAGCGGCGTCACCATGAAGAATGTGGACGAGATGCTGAAAAGCACCAATCCGGATGTGCGTCGCTTGCTGGGTAACGAAGGGGACCTCGGCAAGGCGTTGGGCGTGGATAACAAGTTCGCCGTGAACATTATCAAGTCGGTGGGCAATTACGGTGAGATGTTCGACCGGGACATCGGGCCGCTCGGCATTCCGCGCGGGATCAATAATTTGTGGAACAAGGGCGGTCTGCATTATCCGCCGCCGATTCGCTAATTATCGCTCGCATCTGCCTTTAATTTGGGCCGCTCCGGTTGCGGGGCGGCCCTTTTCGCATTTAGGAGCGTTGATTTTTACGCAGGGCTGACCCCACACTCGCGGCTTGACTGGAGATGCCGATGTCAGGAGCGACCCTCGATCCCCGCATGGCCCGCGCCGCGCCGAAGAAGCCGCTCAAACTGAGCTGGTCGGACCCGCGCGTGCGCAATATCGTATGGCAAGTGGTGGTGCTGGGCATCGTCGCGCTCATCGTCTGGTTCTTGGTGACCAACACGCAGCGCAACCTCACTGCGCGCCGCATCGCCACCGGGTTTGCGTTTGTGGACCGCATCGCCGGCATCCCGATCGGCGAGCATTTGATCGATTACGATCCCGCCATCCACACCTATGGCCGCGCGCTCGCGATCGGCCTGTTGAACACGCTGAAGGTCGCGGTGGTCGGCATCTTCTTCGCCACCATTCTCGGCACCCTCATCGGCGTCGGCCGGCTATCGACCAACTGGCTGATCGCCAAGGTCACCGCCGTGTATGTCGAGGTGGTGCGGGATATCCCAGTGCTGTTGCAGCTGCTGTTTTGGTATACCGCGCTGCAAGGATTGCCGGTCCCGCGCAACAGCTTCCACCCGCTGCCGGGCGTGTTCCTGTCCAACCGCGGCTTCAAAATACCACTGGTGGAGTGGGAGCAGCCGTTCTGGTGGGCGCTGCTGGCCCTCGTCATCGGTGCGGTCGCGACCCGTGCTGTCTCCCGGCGTGCCACCAAGCAACAGGAAGCAACCGGCATCCGCCCCGCGGTATGGCCGGCAGCACTCGGGCTACTCGTCGTGCTTCCGATCGCGGCTTGGGCCGTGTTGGGCGCACCATGGCAAGTGGACTGGCCCGAACTACGCGGCTTCAACTTTCAGGGCGGTGCGACGGTCAGTCCGGAGTATTTTGCGCTGACGTTCGGCCTCACGATCTACACGGCCGCCTACATTGCCGAGATCGTCCGCTCCGGCATTCTGGCCGTGCCGCAGGGACAGTGGGAAGCCGCCGGCGCCATCGGTCTTCGCCCCGGCACCGTCCTCCGCAAGATCGTGCTGCCACAGGCCATGCGCGTCATCATCCCGCCCATGACCAGCCAATATTTAAACCTGACCAAGAACAGCTCACTCGCCGTCGCCATCGGTTTCCAGGACTTGGTGTCCATCGCGCAAACCACGCTGAACCAGACCGGGCAGGCGATCGAGGGCGTGTTCGCCACCATGATCCCCTATTTGGTCATCAGCCTGTCCATCAGCGCGCTGATGAATTGGTATAACGCCCGCATCGCTTTGGTGGAGCGCTGACATGTCCGAAACCACCGCCCGCATCACCGAAGCCGCCGGGGAGCCGGTTCCTGCCCTGGCCGGCATTCCCGCCGCCCCTGTTACCCGAGACCGCCCGGCACTCACCAGCCTAGGCCCCATCGGCTGGGCGCGCGCCAATCTGTTCAGCGGCCTTATTTCCACCATCGTGAGCCTGTTGTTGATCGTGCTGATCGCCGACTCGCTGTTCAATTTCGTCAACTGGGCGTTTATCCACGCGGTCTGGTCCGTGCCTGAAAAGGCCGACGGCACCCTCGACCCCGCGGCCTGCCAAGCCGCACACGGGGTCGGTGCGTGCTGGGCGATGATCCACGACAAAATCCGGTTCATCTTGTTCGGCCGGTACACCTATGACGATCAATGGCGCCCGGCCGTCGTGATCCTGTTATTCCTGGGCCTCTACGCCGTCTCGGCCATGAAGCGGTTCTGGCGGAAGGAGCTCGCCTATATCTGGATCGCGACGCTCACCGTCATTGGCGTCCTGATGTGGGGCGGCGTGTTCGGCATGGAGTATGTGCCGCAGGATAGCTGGGGCGGACTGCCGATCACGCTCATCCTCAGCACGTTCGGCGTGG